>CAYWON010000094.1:25475-27351 GCA_964459885.1 uncultured Archangium sp. | reverse complement strand
CAGGGCACGCTGCTGCAGAAGCTCTCGAAGTACGACGAGGCCATCGACACCTACAACCAGGTCATCAACACCTACGCGCCGGTGCGCGACGAGATCGACGCGCTGCTGACGGTGAACGAAGACCCGGTGAAGTACTTCGACGAGCTGCTGGCGCGGAACGAGAAGTCGCTCGACGTCACCAAGCTGCTGCCGCCGGTGGCGCTCAAGTGGGCCAGCACGCGGCAGGAAGTCTCTGACGCCGTGGAGATCACCTCGGCCCTCGACCAGAGCCGCAAGGGCATCGAAGAGTCGCGCGCCATCGCCGACCGCATCTTGAAGTCGCTCGAGGAGCGCGGCGTCGAGAGCTTCCCGGTGCTGCAGGAAGGCTTCACCCGCGCCGACGCCGTCGACACGCAGCTGACGCGCGCTGAAGCGAACCTCACGAAGATCGAAGAGCAGCTGGTCAACGAGCAGCTGTCGGGTGATCAACGCGCGCAGCTCGAGCAACTCAAGCAGAAGCAGCAGGAGCTCAAGACGCGCATCGACACCCTGCCCACCACCGACGCGCAGGTGCGCGCCCGCCGCGAGCGCATGCAGACCATCGTCGACGCCCTCGAGAAGCAGGCCTTCCAGCTCGGCGTGGAGATCGAGTCGCAGGCCGCGCAGCTGGTCGCCATTCGCAAGTACGTCGACGACACGCGCGCCCAGCGCAAGAACAAGCCCGACGACGAGAAGGCCTTCCTCGAGAAGGTGACGCTGGAGCAGGCCGCGCTCGACGCCATGCAGACCGACCTCGGCGAGCTGCGCATGCAGCTGCTGGCCGAGCGCAACAACGCCGACAAGGCGGTCGGCGGCGAAGGCCAGCTGAAGGCCGAGTACGCGCAGGTGTTGGAACAGGAGCGCCAGGTGCTGCTCTCGGCGCGTCGCGGTCTGAGCAACGAGGCCCAGCAGATTCTGCTGCGCTCTGACGTGGTGCGCGCCGACGCCACCGCGCTCAAGGAGCGCGTCACGCGCAGCAAGACCATCGTGCGCCAGCGCGTGCAGCAGAAGGCGGCGCGGCTGCGCGAGCAGGTGCTGGCCGAACAGCAGCTGCTCGAGGGCTACCGCACCGAGACCGCGCAGGTGACGGGTGACACCCGCAACCTCGTGGGTCGCATCGCCTTCGACAGCTTCAAGCGCGTGCGACAGAGCTTCTACGACCTGGTGCTCAAGGCCGACGTCGGCGTGGTCGACGTGGCGTTCCAGCGCAAGCAGGACAAGACGACGAGCATCCAGAAGCTGGCCACCCAGAAAGATCGCGAGCTCAAGCAGCTCGACGATGAGTTCAAGGAAGTCCTGAAGGACGTCGAGTGATGCGCGCCCTGCTCGTTCTCAGCTGCTTGTGGGCCGCCGCCTCGTTCGCCCAGGCGAAGAAGGCCACCGCCGATGCGGGCGTGGCGACGCCTGACGCCGGCGCCGCCGACACCTCCGCCGCCAAGTCGGACACCGCGCCGACCGAGAAGGCGAAGACCCGCTACTTCGAAGGCATGGGCCGCACGCCCGAGCAGGCCGCGCAGCTCGAAGAGCTCTCGCGCGCGCTCGAGCTGTACGAAGCCGAGTCGCGCGAGTTCAAGCGTGAGGTGCAGCTCCTCGTCGAGAAGAAGTACGAGGAGAAGCGGAACACGCTGGCCAACAGCTACGAGAAGGCCATTCGTGATCTCGAAGTGCTGGAGCGCCGTGAGCGCCTCGACGCCATCGCGGCGTTCGAAGAGTTCCTGCAGCGCTACCCCAACGACCCCCGCTACACGCCCGACGTGATGTTCCGCCTGGCGGAGCTCTATTACGAGCGCTCGGCCGACGATCAGGCGGTCGCCATGCGCGACTACGAAGAGGCGCTCAAGAAGCTCGACCCCGAGAA
>CAYWON010000094.1:0-25465 GCA_964459885.1 uncultured Archangium sp. | reverse complement strand
CCCCGCCGCCCGAGCCGAAGGTCGACTTCAGCAAGTCGATCGCGCTCTACCGGCGGCTCATCAACGATTTCCCCGACTACAAGCTCAACGACGCGAGCTGGTACCTGCTGGGCTACTGCGAAGAGAAGCAGGAAGACTTCGAGAAGGCGCGCGACTCGTACGAGCAGCTCATCGCCCGGTACCCGAAGTCGAAGTTCACCACCGAGGCGTGGGTGCGCATCGGCGAGTACTACTTCGACGCGTACGACGTGCCTGACGCGCTCACCCGCGCGGCCGACGCCTACGAGCACGCCGTCGCCGACACCAAGCACCCGCTCTACGACAAGGCGCTCTACAAGCTCGGCTGGGTCTACTACCGCATGGACCGCTTCGACGACGCGGTCACCCGCTTCATCGCGCTCGTCGATTTCTACGAGGCCGAGGCCAAGCGGAAGAACGACGAAGAGGTCGGCGGCGATCTGCGCAACGAGGCGCTGCAGTACACGGCCATCAGCTTCGTCGACGAGAAGTGGGGCTCGCTGGCGAAGGCGCAGGAGACGTTCGCGAAGCTGGGCGGCCGTCGCTACGAGGGCGAGGTCTACCGTCGCATGGCCGACGTGTACTTCGACCAGACGAAGCACCCCGAGGCCATCGAGGCGTACCGGCTGGTGCTGCAGAAGGACCCGCTCAACAAGGACGCGCCGAAGATCCAGCAGCGCATCGTGCAGGCCTACGAGCGCGACCGCCGGCTGGAAGAGGCGTTCGCCGAGAGCTCGAAGCTGGCCAACATGTTCGTGCCGGGCACGCCGTGGCACGAGAAGTGGAAACATGACCCCGAGGTGGTGCAGGCCGCCGGCGAGCTCGCCGAGAAGAGCCTGTACTCGACGGCCATCTACCACCACCAGCAGGCGCTCGTTTACAAGCAGGAGGGCAAGTTCGATCAGGCCAAGACCGCGTTCGAGACCGCGGCCAAGGCCTACGACGGCTACCTGCAACGCTTCCCGCGCAGCAAGAACGCCTACGAGATGGAGTTCTACCTGGCCGAGTGTCTGTACAACTCGTTCCAGTTCGCCGAGGCCGGCAAGCACTACGCCGCCGTGCGCGACTCGAGCCAGGACGTGAAGTACCAGAACGACGCGGCCTACGCGGCGGTGCTGGCCAACCAGAAGCAGCTCGACCTCGACGTGAAGAGCGGCGCCAGCAAGGCGTACCCGGTGCTCAAGTCGACCGAGCGCCCGGAAGGCGAGCAGATCGCCGCCATTCCGCTGACGAAGTTGGAGGTCGCGCTGGTCGAGGCGTCTGACAAGTACGTCGCCAAGGCGAAGGACGGCGACGACAAGGCGCCGGGCATCGCGTACCGCGCGGCCGAGCTGTTCTACACGCACAACCAGTTCGACGAGGCGCGCCGTCGGTTCGAGGCCATCGTCACCGGGTACCCGAAGGCTGAGGTCGCGAAGTTCGCCACCAACCTCATCATCGAGAGCTACCTCATCGACAAGAACTGGAAGGCCGTCGAAGAGGTCGCGGCGCGGCTCGCGTCAAACAAGGACGTCATCGACCCCAAGTCGGACCTCTACAAGGAGCTGACCAAGTTCAAGCTCGGTGGCCGCTTCAAGTTGGCCGAGGAGCTGATGGCCAAGGGCTCGTACGACGACGCCGCCAAGAAGTACCTGGAGCTGGTCGCCGAAGAGCCCAAGCACGAGTTCGCCGACAAGGCGTTGAACAACGCGGCCGTCTGCTACGAGAACGTGCAGCGCTTCGACTCGGCGCTGAAGATCTACGAGCGCATCGTGGCCGAGTACCCGAAGAGCGCGCTGGCCGACGCCGCCCTCTTCCGCGTGGCCGTCAACGCCGAGAAGTCCTACGACTTCGACAAGGCCATCGAGAAGTACCAGAAGCTTGTGAAGGACTACCCGACCTCGAAGGACCGCGAGTCGGCGCTCTTCAACACCGCGCGCCTGCTGGAAGGTCTGCAGCGCTACAACGAAGCGGCCGCTGCGTACCTGCGCTACGCCGACGTCTACCCGAACTCCGAAGACGCGCCGAAGAACCAGTTCCGCGCGGCGCTCATCTACGAAAAGCAGGGCGACTCGACGAAGGAGATCTCGGCGCTCAACGAGTTCGTGCAGAAGTTCTCGAGCAAGAGCGCGCAGGTCGAGCTGGTGGTCGACGCCAAGAAGCGCATCGGCGACGCGTACCAGAAGCAGAAGAACGACGCGGCCGCCAAGAAGGCCTACGCCGCCGCCGCCGATGAGTTCGACCGCCGCAACCTGAAGGCCGAGACCGCGCCGGTGGCCGCCGAGGCCGCTGCGTACTCGCGCTTCCAGCTGGCCGAGTACGTGTTCGAAGAGTTCGACCGCGTGAAGATCGGCGGCACGGGCAAGGCGCTCGCCAACTCGTTCACCGTGAAGAAGGACTGGGTGAAGAAGGTCAACACGGCCTACGACCAAATCGTCAAATACAAGCGGGTCGAGTGGACGCTCGCGGCGTTCTACCGCAAGGGCTACACGCTTGAGCGCTTCGCGCAGACCATCCTCGAGACGCCGGTGCCTCCGGACATCAAGCGGCTCGGCGAAGAAGCGGTCGTCACCTACCAGGACGCGCTCTCTGCGCAGACCGTGGCGCTCGAAGACAAGGCCGTCGAGACCTACTCGGCCGCGTGGAACGAAGCGAAGAAGTACCGCGTCTCGAATGAGTGGACGAAGAAGACGCTCGAGTCACTCAACCGCTTCCGCCCGAAGGAGTACCCGATGCTGAAGGAGCCCAAGTCGCTCATCAGCTCCGACCTCACGCTGCCGGACGGCGCGGTGGGCACGGTGGAAGGCAACGAGAAGGCCGTGAACGCGCCGCAGAAGCTCGGTGGAGACGACAAGTGAAGCGCGCGATCTTCACAGCCCTGTTCTTCGCGTCGGCGTGTGTCACCACGCCCGAGACGAAGCCCGACGCCAAGCTGACCGACGAGACGCCGGAGGTGCCGTACACGCCGAAGTCGGAGGCGAGCCAGCCCGGCCAGGCCGAGGTGGTGAAGCCCGCGGCCGGTGGTGAGGCGCCCGCCGCGCAGCCTGCTCCCGCGCAACCGGTGGCGCCGCCCACGCCCGCGTTCGACAACGGCACGCAGGCGCGCTTCAAGGAAGGCGTCGCCGCGCTCGCCGCCAACAACAACAGCGCCGCAGAGGCCGCGTTCCGCGACGTCATTTCGCGCAACGACAAGGCCTCGTACGCGTGGACCAACCTCGGCGTCATCGCCGAGCGCAGCAACGACCTCTCGGGCGCTGAGCGCAACTACCGCCGCGCCGTCGAGGTCGACCCCAGGCAGGACATCGCGTGGGACTACCTGACGCGGCTCCAGTGTCGGCAGAAGAAGTGCCCGCAGATTGAGAGCGAGCTGCGGGGCGCCATCGCGAAGGACCCGTCGGCCATCGCCCCGCGCAACGGCCTCGTCTACGCGCTGCTGGCGCAGAACAAGCTCGACGCCGCGGCCAACGAAGCCAAGAAGGTCTTGAAGGCTGACGAGCGCAACGTGCGCGCGATGCAGCTGCTGGCCAACGTGTACTTCCGGGAATCGAAGGTCGAGCTCGCGCGCCTGGTGCTGGAGAACGCGCGCACCATCGACGCCAACGACGCGGCCACGCACAACGCGCTCGGCCTGGTGCTGCTGCAGCTCAAGCAGCGGCCGCAGGCGCTCGAGTCGTTCCGTCAGGCCACGCTGCTGAAGCCGGACTTCGCGGAAGCGCGGAACAACTTCGGCGCGATGCTGAATGACGGCAACGACTACGAAGCGGCGGTGAAGGAGCTGGAGGCCGCCGTCGCCGCGCAGCCTGACTTCGTGCTGGCGCACCTCAACCTCGGCAACGCGTACCGCGGGCTGCAGCAGCCGCAGAAGGCCATCGCCGAGTACGAGAAGGTGCAGAAGGCGCAGCCGCGGCTCGCCGACGTCAGCTTCAACCTCGGCGTCACCTACCTCGATCAGGACATTCCCGGCGTCGACGTCACCGACCGCTACAAGAAGGCCATCTCGTACTTCAACGAGTACAAGAGCAAGGGCGGCAACGACGCCAGCGTCGACCAGTACGTCAAGGACGCCAACAAGGGCATCGAGAAGGAAGAGCGCCGCAAAGAGCGCGAGAAGAAGGATCAGCTGAAGAAGGTCGAAGCCGCCAAGAAGGCCGAAGAAGACGCCAAGAAGAAGGCCATCGAAGACGAGGCCGCGCGCGTCGAAGCTGAGAAGAAGGCCAAGGCCGACGCGGAAGCCAAGGCGAAGGCCGACGCCGACGCGGCCGCGAAGAAGGCGGCTGAAGACGAGGCTGCGCGCAAGAAGGCCGAAGCGGAAGCCAGTCGGAAAGCAGCGCTCGACGAAGCGACGCGCAAGAAGGAAGAGGCCGCCGCCGCCAAGAAGGCCGCCGCGGAAGACGCCAAGCGCCAGAAGGAAGAAGCCGCCGCGGCGAAGAAGGCCGCCGCCGAAGACGCGAAGCGCAAGAAGTCAGAAGAAGCGGCGGCGAAGAAGGCGGCCGCCGAGGCAGCCAAGAAAGCGCCGGCCTCGAAGCTGGGTGACGACGACGAGCCCACCCCTGCCCCGAAGACGCCGCCGTCCGGTAAGGTGATGGAGGACGACAAGTGATGCGCACCCTGCTCTTCGCCAGCCTCTTCTTCGCTTCCGCCGCCTTCGCGCAGGACACCGCGCAGGCGAAGAAGAAGAAGGTCATCCGCCTCGACGCCATCACCGTCGAAGGGCGCATTCAAAAGCCGCAGGCCTTCTACATCTTGCAGCGCAGCACGCTGAACTTCGACGAGCTGAACCGCGAAGAGTCCTTCGTGCCGAAGGTCGAGAAGAGCGTTGAGAAGGACGCGTTCTGATCCTTGAGTCCCTCTCGCGCTGTGGCTAAGTGGGCAAGACCCTTGTGGTTGTTTGGGGTACGGCGGGCGGAACCCGTTCCGCGCGTGGCTGTCTAAGGGAACGTCATGGCTCAACCGCAGCAGGCCGCCGGGCACAAACTCCTTCGCATCGCCCTCATTCAGGGCAGCAAGATCACCGAAGACCGCACGCTGAAGAAGCGCGCCTCGGTCTCGGTCGGTCAGAACGCCACCAACACCTTCGTGGTGCCGGTGAGCAACCTGCCACCGTCCTTCACGCTCCTCGAGATCGTGAACGACCAGTACTCGCTGGTGTTCACCTCGGCGATGGACGGCAAGGTCTGGGTCAACGGCCAGGACCTGTCGCTCGCCGACATCATCTCGCGAGGCCTCGCCAAGCAGCGCAACAAGGACAGCTACGTGCTGCCCATCACCGACGCGTCGAAGGGCCGCGTGGTGCTCGGCGAAGTGTCGCTGATGTTCCAGTTCGTCGCGCCGCCGCCGGTCGCGCCGAAGCCGCAGCTGCCGGTCGAGGTGAAGGGCAGCCTGCTCAAGCAGGTCGATCAGTTCTTCTTCCTCGTGCTCGCGGCGTCGCTCTTCGTGCACTTCTCGGGCGCGACGTTCATCGCCTGCCAGCCCGTGCCAGAAGAGCGAGAGCTGACGCTCGACGAGCTCCCCGACCGCTTCGTGAAGGCGATGATGCCGGTCGAAGTGAAGCCGCCGCCGCAGCAGGAGACGTCGGACAAGGGCAACGAGAAGAAGGACGAGCCCAAGGACGACAAGAAGGACGCGGTCGCCGACAAGAAGGGCGAAAAGCCGCCCACCAACGCGAGCCAGCAGAAGGCCGAGTTGCAGGCGAAGGTGGCCAAGTCGGGTCTGCTCAAGGTCATCGGTTCGGCCGCTGGCGGCGCTGGCGCGTTCGAAGACGTGCTCGGTGGCTCGAGCGGCGTGGGCGACGTCGCCTCGGCGCTCTCGGGCGCGAGCGGCGTCGGCGTGGCCACGGCTGACTCGCTCGCGGCGGGCGGCCCCAAGGGCGGCACCGCGGGTTCTGCAGCTGGCATCGGCGATCTCGGCACCACGGGCGGCGGCAACGTCGCGCTCGCCGAGAAGGGCACTGCCACCGTGAAGGGCGGCGTGAAGATGGAGACGCCCGACGTCGAGTCGAGCGACGTCGATCGCGAGAAGCTCGCGGCCTACGTGCGCGCGCGCAAGGGCGCCATTCAGCAGTGCTACGAGAAGGAGCTGAAGCGAAACCCCAGCCTCAAGGGCAAGGTTGTCGTGCGCTTCAGCATCACGCCCGCCGGCCGCACGTCGGACATCGACATCGAAGAGAACACGCTGGGCAACGAGGCCGTGGCGTCGTGCATCAAGACGACCATTCGTGGTTGGGTCTTCCCGTTCAAGCCCGACTCGGAAGTGCCGGTGGCGTACCCGTTCGTGTTCGCTCCCGCGTCGTAACGTCAGCGCCAGGTTTCTCGCGGTCGACGCGCGGCGTGCGACACTGCACCCGCCGCATGGATCTCGTCGCGCTGCTGTCCGGTTCTTCGCTGTTCGAGATGCTCTCCAACGCCGAGCTGGAGGCGGTCTCGGCGCTGCTCGAGCCGCGAGCCTTCAGCGTCGGCAGCGTGATCTTCAGCGAAGGCGCGCCGGGAGACGGCCTCTACGTCGTGGCAGCTGGAGAAGTGGAGATTCGCCGAGAGGGCCGCACGGCGCCGCTGGCGGTGCTCGGCCCCGGCGAGTGTTTCGGAGAGATGTCGCTGGTGGACCACGAATACCGATCGGCCTCGGTGCGCGCCCTGGGTGACGTCGAGCTCCTACACCTGTCACCGGAACGGCTCGCGCAGTTCAGAAAGTCGCAGAAAGACGGCTTTTCTTTCTTGGTGCTGAACATCGCGCGGTTGCTGTCGACCCGGCTTCGCGAGACGAACGCGCAGCTGGCGCGGCGGTGAATGAAACGGGCGTCAGCGGACACAGAAGGGAGCGCGACGTTGCCTGACAGTCTGCGTTGACTTACACACACCGCCACTCTTAGTTTGAGTGTCTTCCCGAGTGGTTGGGGGCTTCCGAATGGTTCGTCGCATCATCACTCTCCTCGTCGTGATCGGCGCGACGTGGTCGCTTGGTCAGGCGCCGGTGGCGCCGGAACCGACCGACGCGTCGAAGGTGGCTGATCCGGAGAAGGTCAAGACGAGCGCCGACTCGGTCGGCCGCATGCGCAGCGCGCTCAAAGACGTGCTGCAGAAGCTCGAAGAAGCGCGCAACAGCAAGGACGTGGTGAAGCTCAACTGCGTCAACGAGAAGCTCACCCAGATCAAGGGCCTGCTCCGCATCTCCGAGCAGTCCGACGTCGCGCTGCAGGAAGCCGTGGCGCGCAAAGAGACCGGCACCGCCGAGCACGAATTCACGAAGGTCACCATCGCACGCTCGAAGGTTGATCAGCTCCGCGCCGAGGCCGAGCAGTGCATCGGCCAGCTCGCCTTCCAGACCGATGAGAACTTGAGCGTCGAGGTCGACATCCCCGACGGGTTGCCGCCTGGTGATCCGACGCAGATGCCCACGCCTCCGTCGATCGACACGCGGCCGCCACCGGCCAGCCCGACGATGTAAACGCTGCCACACGACACCTGAAAGGGACTTGGCCGACACACCCCGTGTGTTAAGGCCTCTTGACTCGCGATGAACTGGCTGAGGGGAACAGGTCGCTCGTTGACGCTGCTGCTGTGTGGCCTCGTGGCCGCCTCCGCGTCTGCGCAAGAGGTCGCCAAGTCGCCCGGCTTCAAGATCGGTGACGGCGCGCTGCATCCGTACCTGCAGCTCGACGGTCGCTTCGACTCGCTCGTCGGCTATTTCAACCTCGACTCGGCCGGCAACCTCGTGCCCTCCGGCGAGATCGTCTTGCACGCGCGGCCCGGCGTGAAGTTCGACCTCGACACGCCCTCGACCACTGTCGCGTTCAACGGCAACGCCGAGTACCTCTGGTTCACCGGCCTCATCTCGCCGGGCTCGCGGGCGCTCTCGCGCTTCCACGCGTCGGTCGGCCTCGACACCGCGTTCAACAAGGACGGCGCCGTCGAGTTCCGGCTCGGCGACCAGCTCACGCGCAGCGACCGCACGCAGAACCCGGCGCTGGCGCTCGGCGCCATCTCGCTCTTCAACAACGTCTACATCGCGGCGCCCATCCACCCCGGTGGTCGCGCGCTCGAAGTGACGCCCAAGGTCGGCTGGAGCGTGGAGTTCTTCGAGCGGCTGGTGAACGGCGTCGCCGCGTTCTGCCCCGTCGGCGTGGCGGAGTGTGACCCGGCGCGGTCGAACTACAGCAACCTCAACTTCGGCGCGAACGCCAAGTGGAAGTTCCTGCCCAAGACGGCGCTCATCCTCGACGTGAACGCCGACTGGCGCTTCTATTTCGCTGACCCGACGAACCAGAAGGTCATGTTCCGCTCGATGGCGGGCATCGCCGGCCTCATCTCGCCGCGCATCTCCGCCACGCTGCTCGCGGGCTACGCCGGTGACTTCACGAACGGCTCGATTCACACGTTCATCGCCAACGCCGAGCTCGCGTACACCGTGAGCGACTCGACCCGGGTCGCCATCGGCTACGCGCGTAACGCGATGCCCGTGCCGGTCATCGGCTCGATGATCAACGACCGCGGCTACCTGAAGGGCGGCGTCGGCTTCTTCGCGAACCGGCTCACGTTCAACGGCCAGCTGGCCGTCGACTACCTCACCTTCCTGAGCGCGCCGGTGAGCGCCACGGCCCCGGTGCCGAACCCCACGCGCAACGACTTCCTCGTGACGTTGAACGTGGGCCCGAGCTTCGTGGTGACGTCGTGGTTCGACATCGGCGCGATGTACACGCTGTCCTTCCGCACGTCGCAGAGCAGCACGGGGCCCTCGCTGGGCGGCCTGAACTACCTGCGCCACGAGGCGTTGCTGCGCCTCGACTTCCACTACTGATGCGCTGGCAGTCGGTCGGGCTCGCCGCAGTCGTGGCCACGTGCGTCGCCTGCGTGCCGCCGCGCAGCAGCCTTGGCGATGTGCGCGCCGATCAGCTGGTCACCACGGCCGGTGCGTCGGCCAACACCCTGGCGGCCAACGATCTGCTCGAGGTGCGCGTCTACCAGGAGACGGATCTCTCGGGCGTGTACCGCGTCGACCCCGACGGCCACATCGACTTCCCGCTCTGCGGCAAGGTGAAGGTCGGCGGGCTGTCGCCGAGCGGCGCGTCGGAGGCCATCACCACCTGCCTCAAGAACGGCTTCGTGCGGCGGCCGCAGGTGTCGGCCCTCGTCAAAGAGTTCAACTCGAAGAAGGTCTTCGTGTTCGGCGAGGTCGGCAAGCCCGGCTCGTTTGCCTTCGAGGAGGGCATGACCATCATCCACGCCATCTCTCAGGCGGGCGGCCTCACGCGCACGGCGTCGAAGAACAACGTCAACGTGACCCGCGTCATCGACGGCAAAGAAGTGAAGCTGCCGGTGAAGGTGGAAGACATCGTCATCGGTCGCGAGAAGAACTTCGCGCTGCAGCCGGGCGACATCATCTTCGTGCCCGAGAGCTTCATCTAACGCGGCAGCGTCGCGACGAACTCGCGGCACTCGCGACCCAGCGCATCGGCGAGCAACGCCCCCGAGGCCATCACGTCTCCATCGAGCGGCGTCCAGACGCCACCGTCGAGCCGTCGCATCACCCCGCCCGCTTCAGCCACCAGCAGACCGCCAGCGGCGACGTCCCACGGCTTGAGCCCGAACTCGAAGAAGCCGTCGAAGCGGCCTGCGGCAACGTACGCGAGGTCGAGCGCGGCGCTGCCCAGCCGCCGCATGCCCTGCGCTTGCGTCAGCAGCCGCCCCAGGAGCCCCAGCGGGCGCTCCGGGCGTTCGCGCACGTCGTAGGGGAACCCGGTGCACAGCAGCGCGCGATCGAGCGTCTGCACGGCGCTGGCGGCCATCACGCGGCCGTTGCAACGAGCACCGCCGCCTCGCGAAGCCGCGAAGCACTCGTCGCGGAGCGGGTCGAACACCACGCCGGCGGCCAGCCCCTGCGCGTCTTCCACGGCCAGCGTCACGCAGAAGTGCGGCACGCCGTGCGCGTAGTTGCTGGTGCCGTCGAGCGGGTCGACGAACCACCGGAAGCCTCCCGTCGCGTCGTGCGCGCCGCTCTCTTCCGCGAGCACCGCGTGCGTCGGCACCTCGCGCTGGAGCCTCGAGAGGATGATGGCTTCACTCGCGCGGTCAGCGTCGGTGACGAGGTCGGTGTCGCGCCCCTTGAATTCCACGGTGCGCGTCTGCGTGAAGCGAGACCGCAGCTCGGCGCCAGCTTCGCGCGCGATGGACTCAGCCAACGCGAGCAGCGCGTCGCTCACTTCGCCTCGGCGGGCTCGGCCAGCAGCGCTTCGATCTCATCGAGCCACGAGCCGAGCTGCGCTTCATCGAAGCCCTCGTGCACGTGACGAAGCACGCCCTGCTTGTCGATGAGGAAGGTGCTGGGCATCAGCTTCACCTTCAGCACGGCCTCGCTGACCTTCGCTTCAGGGTCGAGCAGCACGGGCAGCTGCACCTTCGCTTCCTGCATGAAGGGCGCGATCAACTTCTGCTCGGCGTCGATGTTGACGGCGTACACCTTGAGGCCGCGCGCTTCGAACTGGCGGGCGATGTCGCCGTACAGCGGCAGCGCGTCACGGCACGGCTCACACCAGGTGGCCCACACGTCGAGCAGCACCACGTGGCCGCGGTCGTCACTCAGCTTCCACATGCCGCCTTCGGGGAAGCGCGGCAACGAGAGCTGCAGCGCCTCGGTGTTGATGCCCGTGCGCACGCTGGGCGTCGTCAGCTCGGGCTTCGGCACCTTCGGCGTGCAGGCGGCGAAGCCGACCAGCGAGAGCAACAACGCGCGCTTCATGAACGGGCCTCCAGGCGAGCCAGCAAGGAATCGATGAAGCCGCCGAAGCTGCCGTTCGACATCACCAGCACGACGTCACCGGCCCTGGCCCCGGCAGCGACCTCGTCGAGCAAGGCAGTGACGGTCGTCTCGGCCACCGAAGGAATGCCGCTCGCGGAGAGTTCCCGCGCGAGCCGCGGCACGTCGAGCTCTTCGCCCGCGGGAATTTTGTCGTGACGCTCGGGCACCTTGATGGACGCGCGCGCCGCACCGGTGAACGAGTGGGCGTAGTCGTCTTGATGGATGTTGCGGCGAGAGGTGTTCGACCGCGGCTCGAACACGGCCCACAGCCGACGCCCCGGGTAGCGAGAGGCGACCGCGGCGATGGTCTCCTTCACCGCCGTCGGGTGGTGCGCGAAGTCGTCTATGACCAGCACCCCACCCGGCTCGCCGCGGACTTCCTGGCGGCGCTTCACGCCTTCGAACGACGCGAAGCCCGCGCGGAGCTCTTCGAACGTGAGGCCGACCGAGAGGCCCGCCGCGAAGACGCCGAGCGCGTTCTCGACGTTGTGAGCGCCGGCCATCGGCAGCAGCACCTCGCCGAGTGACGTGCCGTCGACCACCACGGAGAAGCGTGCGCCTTCGGGGCCGAGCTGGAGACCTTCGGCGTGCACGTCACCTTCACGCACGCCATAGGTGACGACGCGCGCAGCGCTGCGCTTCGCGAGGCGCACGGCGTTGGGCCACGCGACACTGACCGCGATGGTGCCGTCGGCGGGCACGAGCTTGACGAGCTTCTCGAACGACGACTCGTAGTGCGCGAGGTCCCGGTAGATGTCGGCGTGGTCGAACTCGACGCTGGTGAGGATGAGCGTTTTGGCCTGGTAGTGGAGGAATTTGGGGCCCTTGTCGAAGTACGCGGTGTCGTACTCGTCGCCTTCGACGACGAAGTGCGGCCCTTTGCCGAGGCGGTAGTTGCCCGCGTAGTTCCTGGTGACGCCACCGACGAGGAACGTCGGATCTTTCCCCGCCGACGCGAGCACGTGGCCCATCAGCGACGACGTCGTGGTCTTGCCGTGCGTACCCGCGACGACGATGGAGTGCCGCTGCTTGAGGAACAACGAGCCGAGCGCCGCCGGGAAGCTCATCTGCGGAACGCGGCGCGCGCGCACCTCGGTGGCTTCGACGTTCACCCGACGAATGACGTTGCCGATGATGACGAGGTCAGGCTTCGCGACGTCGAGGTTTCCCGGCGCGTACGGCGTGAGCGCGGCGATGCCCCAGTGCTTCAGCATGTCGCTCATCGGCGGGTAGACGTTCTCGTCGCTGCCGGTCACCTCGTAGCCCGCGGCTTTCAGCATGCCGGCGAAGCTGCCCATGCCGGTGCCGGCGACGCCGACGAGGTGAATGCGTTTCGGGAACGAAGGGTCGACCGAGTCGAGCGTCAGACCGTTGTCGTCAGGAGCTGCGGACATAGCGAAGGCACCCTCTCACTAGAGACCGAGGTCGTCGAGCACAGCGTCATGCACGAGCGGCCGGAACTCGCGGATGCGCACGTTGGCGCGGCCGAGCGCGACGCGGTTGGTGAGGAACGCGACGACGAGCGAACGATCGAAGTCGATCCACAAGCTGGTGCCGGTAAAGCCGAGGTGGCCGATGGCACCGCGGGGCCCGAGCTTCCCGAAGCGTGCCCCGGCGGAAGCACCTTCTTGCGACGGTGTGTCGAAGCCGAACGCGCGCGTCGAGCCGGGTGTCGTCGTGTCGACCTGCCACCCACCCGCTGGCGCCCAACGCCCCTCGAGCACGGCCTGACCGAACCGCGCGACGTCGAGCGCCGTCGAGAACAGCCCTGCGTGGCCTGACACACCGTCCATCACCCACGCGTTGTCGTCGTCGACCTCCGCGAGCCCGGTGGGGACGCACGGCACGTTCCACAGGCCTTCCTGACCTGGCGCTGGCTCGCGGGGGCGCGTCTCACCTGTCGGCGCGAACGAGCGCGGCAGCGGCAGACACGACGAGCGCCGCCGATAGCCGGCCGAGAGCCCGAGCGGCGCCGCGATGCGCTGCGTGAAGAGCGCGTCGAGCGGCGTGTTCGTCGCCGCTTCGAGGACCGCGCCCAGCAGGATGAAGCCGAGGTCGCTGTAGACGACGGCTCGTTCGTGGAGCTTCGTCGCACTGAGCGCACCGGCGAGCGGGTCAGGCACGGGGTCAGCGAAGAACGGCCGAAACGCAGGCAAGCCGCTGCGGTGGAACGCGAGGTCGGCCAGCGTGGCCTCGATGCGCGCGTCGGGGAGCCAACGCTGAATCGGCGCGTCAACAGGAAGCGAGAGGTCGAGCAGCAACGCCGTGGTGCTCATCACCTTGGTGACCGACGCGATGTCGAAGACGCAGTCGGCGGCCGCGTTGCCGGTTGAGATGACGTGGCGACCGGCGTGGAAGACCTCCAGGCGAGCGAGCGGAAAGGCACCTTCGTCGACGCCTCGTTGCAGCAACTCGGACGACTTCATGCGTGGGTCTCGAGGCTGCACGCGTCGGCGTTCAACGTGACGACGCCGCCCAGCACGACGGGTTGATTCACGTCACCGTGACCAACCCGGAAGCCCGACGCGCACGGCACGCCGAGGTCAGCGGCCAGCTCCGCCAACACATCGAGCGACGTGTACGAAGCGTCGCGCTCTTCGCAGCCTGTGAAGTCGCCAAAGACGACACCAGCGAGGCCGTCGAGGTGTCCCGCCAGCTTCAGCTGCGTCCACATGCGATCGAGGCGATACGGGCGCTCGCCGACGTCTTCGAGGAGCAGCACGGCGCCGCGGAGCGAAGGCAGGTACGGCGTGCCAATGAGACACGTCAGCACCGAGAGGTTGCCGCCGAGGAGTGGACCGGTCGCCGAGCCGGGGACGATGCAGCGTGCGCCACGCAGGGCCGGCACGCTGCGGCCTTCGAGCACCGCGAAGAGGCGCTCGGCGACGTCGTGCGACTGCTTGCCCAGCTGCGTCAGCACGGGCGCGTGCACGCTGCGCCAGCCGAAGCGCTGCGCCGCGAGATGGAGCGCAGTGATGTCAGAGAAGCCGACGAGGTGGCGCGGCGCACCGAAGCGCAACGAGGGCAGCAGCCGCATGGCGCCGTAGCCACCACGCGCCGCGAAGATGGCCTTCACACCTTCGTCGTCGAGCGCGTCTTGAAGCGCTGCGGCGCGCACAGTGTCGGTGCCAGCCAGGTAGCGATGGGCGTCGAAGAGCCGTTCCGAGAACGTCGGCTGATAGCGAGCCGCGAGGACCTCGAGGCCCATCTCGAAAGAGGGACGATCGAACGGGCCCGAGGGTGCGACGACAGCGACGCGATCGCCGGGACGGAGCGGAGGCGGGGCGAGGAAGCTCACGTCGCGGGTTGTACAGCGAAGGTGCTGTAGAGTCGTGGCGTGCCGTCAGCAGCGTCGAAGCCCGAAGCGAAGAGACCGTCGTTCCCTGTTCCCTGGGGCCTCTTCATCGTGCTCGCCGTCTACGCGGCCGGCGTCTACGGCTACATCTGGGCGAACTACTACAACGCGCCTGAGTACAAGGCGGCGCTCGCGTACGCGCGGGCCGTGACGATTCTCGGCGTGGACGATGGGCGGCGGTGCAGCGAGGCCGAGCTGCTCAAGGCCTTCTCGCTGACGCTGGAGGCCGCGCGGTTGATGCCGGAAGAACGCGGGCTCGTGGAGCACCTCGAGAACCTGCGCCACCGCTTCGAGGAGCGGAAGTTCAAGCTGCCCGACGATTTCAAGCAGAAGGCCGAGATGATGTCGGCGAACACGCTGCGCGCAGAGCAGGCGAAGAAGGCGTGGCTGGTGGTGGGCGCGAGGGATCGCGGCTGGGCGCCGGATCAACTGCTCGGCGGTCCTGAGCGCGTCGTGTTGTGGAGCATTCCCGGCGCGGTCTTCATCATCGCGTTCTGGGCGTACACGCGGTTCAGCCGCAGAGCCGCGCTCGCGAAGGATCACGAGGACCAGCTCAAGGGCCAGGAGCGGGAGGTCGACGAGCTCGGCAACTTCCGACGCGGTCTCAAGAACTCCGGCAACGATTGGAAGCCGCCGCCGGAGCCGGCGTGGCGACCGCCTCCGCAGAAGCGTGACGATGAGGCCGACACGCTCGCGTCGCCGCCGTCGGTGCGCGCGCGACCGCCGACGCAAGGTGGCGCACGGGCCGTGCAGCGCAGGCCGACGACCCGACCGCCGACCGCGAGCAGCGGCGTGAAGCCCGTGAAGCGCCGGCCACCCGACGACGAGTAGCTCAGCGCTCGAACACGGCCGCGAAGAACCCGTCGGTGCCGTGACGATGTGGCGCGAGCGAGAGGCAGCCGCGCGCGTCGAGGAGCTCGTTCGGCACCGTCGGTCGCACGAGGCGCAGGAACGTGAGCGCGTGCGTGACGACGTCTTCGTTCTCTTCCGGCGTCATGGTGCAGGTCGCGTAGACGAGTCGACCGCCTGGTGCGAGGTGTCGCAAGCCCGTCGCGAGGAGCTCTTTCTGTACCGCGGCGAGTCGCGTCACCGACTCGGGCTCAAGGCGCCAGCGGAGATCGGGGCCACGGCGCAGCGTTCCCAACTCAGAGCACGGCGCGTCGATGAGGACGTGCTTCACCTGCAGCGACGGCGGCGGCGTTGCGCCGTGAATCGAGATGCGAACGTTCGCTTTCGAGGCGCGGGTGCGGAGACGTTCGAGGCGCTCGAGGTCGATGTCGGTGGCGTGCACCCTGCCCTGCGGTCCGACGCGGGAGGCGAGCTGGAGCGACTTGCCGCCGGCTCCGGCGCAGAGGTCCAGCACTTCGTCGCCGGGCTGCAGGTCGAGGAGTTGACCGAGCAGCTGGCTGCCTTCGTCTTGCACCTCGAAGGTGCCGAGGAAGTCGGGGCCGAGGCCGAGGAGATTGGGGCGCGGCGTGAGGACGTGGAGGCCGTTCGGCGCCCAGCGCGTGGGCGTGGTCTCGATGCCGACGGCGCGGAGTTGGTCGGCGAGTGCTTCTCGAGCCCCCCGCGCGCGGAGCGTCACCGGGCCCGGGCGGTTCAGGGTGTCGGCGAGCGCGGCGGCTTGCGCACCGAAGCGCGCGTCGAAGCGGTGGGCGATCCAATCGGGAAATGAGTAGCGGTGCCGCCAGTCGGTGGGCGCAGTGGCCACGAGCGGGTCGACACCGAGCCGGGTGAACGCGTCGTCGCAGCCGCCGAGTGTGGCGAGCTGCGCGAGTTGTTGAAGCGGCGTGCCAGAGAGGCGACGACGCCAGAGACCGACTCCGAAGAGCGACTCGGCGCAGACCTGGCGCTGCGTGGCGGTGAAGTGGCGATTGGCGCGCAGCGTGCGGTCGACGGCGCGCTCGGCTGCGGTGCCGGCGAGGATGTCGGTCAGCGGCGTGACGAGCGTGGGACCGAGCCCCTCGAGTGCTGGCCACGGGACGGAACGGAGTCGGAGCTCGGAGTCAGTCAGCGAGTGCACGGCGGAGGTTGGCGCGCGCGGGCGCGTCGAGGCGGGCGTGGAAGAAGTCGGAGAGGAAGATGCGATCGCTGTCGAGGAGCCGCGCGAGGAAGCGGCGTCGATTGAAGCGGTAGAGGAGACGCGGGACGTGCGCGTATTCCTCGGCGATGGCGGCGTCGTAGGCGTCGAACACCTCGGGCGCGCTGCCGAGGATGGCCATGTCGGCGTCGAGGAAGTGGCGGGTGTCGTCGTCGAGGTCTTCGCGGCGGTGCTTGCCATGCAGCCGCGTCAGCTCGATGAGCTGGCAGACGAACGCGACGTCGGGTTGATGGGCGACAAGAAAAGTACCGATGGCGTCGCGGGCGAGGTCGGCGCTGCGGGCCTCGTTGTCGGAGCGGCCGGCTACGTAGACCGCGTCGTGGAACACGGCGGCCAAGACGACCTCGTCGCGACGGTGCCAGGCCGGGACGGCCTCGAGGTGGCGCAGGACTTCCTGCACATGGGCCCACGAGTGGTAGGCGCGCGGGGGCACGGCGTGGGCCGCGACCGCCGCTCGCAAAAGACCTTCAGGAAGACCGTTCGTCAGTGTTGACATGGTGGGGCGTCACCCGTACAAGCCGCCGCCGTTCGCAGGACATATTCCCTGATAGCTCAGCTGGTAGAGCAGGCGACTGTTAATCGCCGGGTCGTAGGTTCGAGTCCTACTCAGGGAGCCATTGTTGACGACCCAGCGAACCGCTTAACGGCGGGTCGCTGGGTCGAAAACTTTCAGGGCCTGCATCAGCCGACCAGAAGCCGCGCGGCAGCTCGAACAAGCGGACGCGAGCTTCGCCTTTGCGCTCGCTCTCAGGGTCTTGAGCCCACTCGACGACGTCGATGACTTCACGCAGCACCTCACGGAGATCTTCGGCGGCATCGGCCTTCTTCGCGCGCTGGAGGAGCTTCGGCAGCTTCCGGTAGCCCTCCGACACGACCTCGGCGTCGAGCATCTTCTGGGTGAGCATCTGACGGCGCGTTTGGAGGTCGCCTTGTTCGGCCTTGAGCGTGCCCTGCTCGTCCTGCTTCTTCTGGAGCCGAGCGATGAGCGCCGGCACCTCACGACCACCAGACTCAACGCCGTCGAGCAAGCCGTTGATGGTCTTGCCGACCAAGGTGAGCGCTGCATTCACCTTCTTCAGTTCGGCGTCGATGCCTCGAAGCGTTTCGTCGCGGCCTTCGTTGGCTTCACGGACGGCCTGCTTTAGCGCCTGCTCATCGATCGACAGCGTCATCAGCTGTTCGATGACGAAGTTCTCGACCGCGCTTGCCGGTACGTCCCTCGTCTTGCAGCCTTCGCCGGCCGTCCGATGGCGCAGTGAGCAGCGGTAGTAGAAGTGGGCGCCGTTGCGGCCAGTGCCGGACGCGCGTGTCATTGAGGAGCCGCAGGCACCACATCGCAGAAGACCTTCGAGAAGAAAGAGTCGACTGTTCACGCCTCGACGTTTGGGCCGCTCGTGGGTGTTCACCGCGAGCTTCGTCTGAACTCTCTCGAACAACTTCACATCGATGAGCTGCGGCCACTCGCAGGCGATTGCCTTCCCGTCGACCGTGCGTCGGGCGATGTACCGCTCGTCACGCAGCAGGTTCAGCACGGTCTGCGTCGTGAACAGCGAGCGTGCACGCTTGATGCCTCGCCGCGAGAGGTGCGCGGCGACAGAGCGTGCTGAACCGAGTTCGAGGAACTTCTCGAAGATCTCCGCACGCAGTTGCTTCGATTGAACATCGTGGATCTCGAGCGTGGTCTTGTTCGTCGGATGGGCTCGGTAGCCAAACGGGACACGACCGCCGAACCACAGCCCAGCCGCGCGACGTGAATGGATCTTCTCCTTCGTGCGCTCCGAGGTTCGCTCTCGCTCCAACTCAGCGAACACCAGCGTGATCTTGAGCATCGCGCGGCCAGTCGCACTGGTCGTGTCGAACTTGTCGTCGAGAGCTGTGAACTCGACGTTGTGCTCTTCGAACGTGTTCCAGAGGTCGTAGAAGTCAGTGAGGCTGCGCGTGATGCGGTCGATCTTCACGACGACCACTGCGTCGAGCCTGCCTTCGCGAACGTCTTTCAGGAGGCGCTGAAGTTCGGGGCGGTCCGTGTTCTTCCCACTCCGCCCTTCTTCTCGGTACTCCTCGACGATTTCCCACCTCTGGCCGTCAGCGCCAGCTTGCTCGTTCTCGTACTGAGCGCGCCGTCGGAGCTTCTGGATTTGCGTGTCGATACTCGAGTCGAACTCGAGGACCTGGTTCGTCGTCGACACGCGCGCATACGCGCCGACTCGGAGCACCTTCGATTCAACGACCGACCGGTTCGGATTCGTCTTCTTTGATGCCATTCAGAACCTCGTTCTCCTCATTGGCTGCGTCGGTGTCAATGAGGCGCAGAACGAGTCTGCCGAGCGCAAGGCGAGCCGCAGAGGCTCGGTCCTCAGCGCTGCGGGCCACCTTGGGGTGAGAAGCATTCGGCTTCACGCTCTCCGGGCCAACGATGCCCCCGGTGATGACGAAGCGCCGTCGGCGTCCACGACCAGATGTCCTCTGGTCGTTCTCGTCTTCACGGACGTCGTCATGGGATTCGTTGAGGGTCACCTCTACCTGTAACGAATCGAGACCTGTCGCCCGATGGCGATCGTGCGGGCGCGAGGGACTACGTCGCGAAGAACGCGAGCATCTTCTCGACGTGCTCGAGACGACGAGAGACAGCCGCTGCGTCGTCATCGAAGCGATGGATACTCGCGTACGGCGCGTAGCCGGCGATGTCAGTGAGTTCTCGCAGAACGGTGAGAGGGAGCGGCACGCTGGGGTTCGGATGCTCGAAGATCACGACGCCATCTGTGCAGCGAAGAACGGCCACAGACCAACAGCGCTGCTCCTCGTGTCTGAACCGACCATCGAACAACTGGAGATCACGCCTTGAGCCGCCGAAGTCGAAGCCGATCGCATGGCGCTCCATGAACGGTGTCACTCCCTTGCGCCCGTAGAACGCGTGCCAGAAGCCGCGAGTGTTCGCGAGGTTGAGGCCCTTGTTGAACACTTCGAAAGGCAGAGTGTCGGCGACTGCTGCGTTCCAATCCGGATCGCTGAGGTCCATCCACAGAACGCCAGCCTTACCCTCCGGGATTTGACCGGGAGGCTTCTTCCCGGAGAGACGCCGGGCCAACGTCTGACCCTCGCCATCTGTTCCGGGGTCACCATACGGCCGGAGTGTCTGCTCCCACATTTGGAGAACGACGTGACCGCCATCGGGTGCGCGTGTCGCAGACGCCGACACTTGAAGTCGATGAGACGTGTTTGGTCGTTGTGCTGTCGCCGTGGCTCTAGATGTGGAGCCCACCTCGCGACCCAGCTCGGCTATCGCCGCGTCTCTTGCTGCTTCCCGCGTTCGATCTTCGACGCCGTTGACCCACTCGACGCGTCCCTTTTCTGTGTCGTTCAGCCGAGCGCAGCAGACCTCGATGAAGACGTCGTCGCCCAACCCCTCAACTCGAAAATCTGCGGCGCGTCCGAGAGCGGAGTGCGCGGAGACTTTCAGACCGCCAGAGATCGATCCGTGCGCAGGGAGCATTGCACCGAGCGCACGAATCTCGGCCAAAGCACTCGCTGAAGACTCTTCAGGCAGCAGATTGAGCTGTTGGCGCCACCACGAGCGACTCGCGACTCCATCAGTAGTCTCGAGCCAAGGAACAATCTTCTCGAACGCATGTGCCGTGAGCCGCGCACTCGCCGATGTCGGTTCTCGAAACAGCCGCGAAAGCGGATGCCGAGGTGATTCCTCCAACGCAGCCTCGACGCTCCCGCGAGGAATCTGCGTCACGAGCACGGGAGCGTGTTCACGAACTCGAGCGACGAACTCTTCCCATTCGACGTCCTTCACGATGCCCCCGAAATTAGCGCGACGCGGACACATCGCAGACCGGCGTCGACGGTCGTACGGTTACGAACCTGACCTCTTTCGCCTTGGTCTCTTGCCCTTGGGCTTCACGGCGTCGGACGTCACCGTCGCCGGAACACCCACGGCATCCTCGGCAACGCGACTCTGTTCCGGAACGAATGGTGACTGCTTCTCGCGCCCTTCACCTTGCACGATCACCAACGCTTCGTGTCGCGCACGAGTGATGGCGTTGTACGCCAGCCGTCGCTTGCGCTCGTCGCTACCGCTCACCTCGTACGGCCAGAGGACGATGACGCGATCGAACTCGCGGTTCTTCGCTTGGTGGATCGACATCGCAGCCAAGCGCCGGTCCCCAGCACCAGCGAAGCTTCGCCCCTGCTGAATGACTGACTTTACAGCAAGCCGAATATCGCCCGCCGTGAACTCAACGCGCCCGCGCAGACTGCGTTGTCGGCGCATCCAGTCTCGAAGTCGCAATGCTCGCGGCTCATCTGAGAACGAAAGTTCGTCGGGCCGAACCAGCGCTTGCTCATCGTCGGGCAGACTCAACGCTCGACAGATGAGTTCAACATCATCGTCTTCGGCCGCTTCCCATCGAAGATTGAAAGAGCCCGTTGGCCACCACTGTGTGGCGAAGCGCTTCGGGTCGTTCACGCGGTCCACAACACTTCGAACGAAGGGAGAACTGCGTGCCTTCACTGGAGAGATCACGGCAACGGACCCCAATGCTCTCCATTTCGAGAGCGTCGCCGCGACCTTCCAGGCTGCGAGCGCAGGAGCAATCCCTCCTTCCAGAGCGAACCCGTTCGAGACAGTCACCGCGTTCGCGCTGCGCAACTCCGACGCAGCTCCGATGAGACCTGCGTTGGTGGTTCGGTGGGTCACGGACAAGACGGTCGGCGTGCACATCCGACGAGCCCACTCGATGCTCTGACATGTCTCGTCACCCTCGAGATCCTGGAAAGGATCTCCAGCGGCGATGCACGTGCACCGCCCGCTTAAGCCTTGGAGCAGCCGCAGCTGTCCCATCTTGCTGTCCTGCAACTCGTCGACGATGACGACGGGAAACGACGCCGCTACCCAGCTCTGGACGACTGGCATCTCCAGCAAACAACCTGCGCGGTCGCAGCTGGCGTTGAAGTCTGCCGGAAGGTCCATGTGACCAAGACTGCGATCCAATGATCTCCAACGGCACAGCACCCGCCACGCGAAGCTGTCGAGAGTGACCGATTCGAAGCGGCCATTGAGGCCCGTGATGCTTCTGAGTCGGTCGTGGATGCGCCGCCGACTTCCGTGCATCTTCGTCAGCGCAAGCACGCGCTGATGTTCAGAGAGTGGAGACACAACGAGGAATTCGCGCAGCCGCGCGATGACTGTCGTCGTCTTCCCAGTTCCAGCTCCTCCCTCGATGAACTGAAAGCTCAAGGGCTGATCCGCAGAACGACAGTCTTGGCCGTCGAAGTCGGATCCCTCGACAGCTGGGAACACCCGTCGAATGTGCCGAGCACGGCTCGGGTGAGCGCGTTGAGTAGCAACCGCGCTCGATCGCGACACGGCGCGCTTCCGCGAATGACATTCGCGATCTCTTCATGCGCCAGAGAATCACTCTTCGCGCGTCGGCCGCCATCCTTCACCTTGAAGAGCGCTAGGAGTTCGCCGAGCGAGGAAAATGGCCAACCAAGTCGAGCCTTCAGTTCTGGAACGACTGCGGACTCATCGGCATGAAGAATCCACACCACAGCGTCCTCGATTTCCCAGTCCTTCCTCCAGATCAGCACCGTCGAAGGAGCGTTCGGCATCTTGAGAAGCTCCACGAGCTTCGCTTCGCCTTCTCCGTCGCCGTCGACCAGCGGAATGACGCTCCGGTGGAGCCTGCGCAACTCGTCGTATGTGACGCTGACGGCCGATGAATGCGTCGGGACGACGCCAACGACAGCACCGAAAGGCGTGTCTTCTGAAGGGGCCGCACCAAATGCGTGTTCACCAGACTCAACGGCGTCGGAGAAGAGTCGCAGCCAATCCGCGTCGCAACGGCCCTCAGGGACCAAAACGCGATGATGCATGAGCACGTCGACGATTCGAGGGCGATCCTCCACGTAGAGCTTCCGCTGCACGGAGCCTGCCGACGGCGCCAGTGGAGAAGCGAGCATCGGAGTTGCGCGAAGATCGCCCCCAGCACGATCGACCACCATGGTCGACGTCGCTGGGTAGAACGCAGCCACCCGTGGGGCGTGGCTGGTGCAAATCGTCTGCTGCGATATTGCGACCGCCTGAGCCACGAGTTTCCGCTGCAACCCTGGTGGCACGTGCAGCTCGGGTTCCTCGAGAGCAAGAACGAAAGGAAGCCCCTGTGCCCGCCGAGCACGGCCGATCTCGAGAAGAAGAACGAACGTTTGGAGGGACAAGACTCCCGTCCCGTGTCTGCTCGCCGGCAGAGCGATTCCACCCTCGCGGCCGTAGTGAGGAACGAGCCCACGCAGCAGTGATTCCGAATCAGTAGCAGTCAGTCTGAGTTTGAACCGAGGCGCGTCGGCGAGGAGCTGCCGAAACTGCTCGTTCATTCGCTCGACCAACGGCTTCAACAACGCGTCGTCTTCCAGCGGTAGTGGCGGAGAGCGAAGGCGATCTCGCTCTGCCAACAACGTAGCGGCCGGAACTCCACCGAGCGTGGCGACCGCGCGACGAAAAAGCTCTGACGCAAATGAGACTGTCGCTTCCCATGTTCGACGAACCGGAAGAACGAAGAAGCCGATGTCATTGAGCAGTCTGTTCGGCACCGCATTGACCGCGTCGCCCACGAACGGGTCTTCCACTGCATCGTCGTCATGAAAATAGCGGAGCTGCTCGACCTTCAACTCTTCGTGGACGAAGCGTGCGGCGAGTCCGATCTGCACGCAGAGCACGGTCGCATCTCCCGACGGCTGCGGCTCGACCTTCCCGGTCTTCGCGTTCCACCACTTCGGCACGCCTCTTCCGTCGCGGAACCAATCGAGATGATCGGTCGGCTCGTCGGAGATGAACCCGCCCAGAGTCGCGATGAGACGAAAGCGAGTTGCCTCGGTCGGCGTGCTGCCGAAGAAGTCGTGTTCGGTCAGATCCCGCACCAATTGTGTCCGGCCAAACAGCAACGAGAGCGCGTCGAGCAGCGTGCTCTTCCCTGCTCCGTTCGGCCCGACCAACACGGAGTGCTGACCGAAGACGACGTTCGCCTTCCGTACGCCCCTGAAACCCTCGACCTGAAGCGCAAGAATTCTCATCCGTCCCCCGACGTGACTCACATCATCAGCTAGTCACCACCAAAGCCTCGGCCATCGCAGTGTTCGCAGCCGCCGTAGTAGCTGTGTTCAGAATTCCATCCAAACCAGAGATGCTCACACGATTCACATCGAGAAGTCGCATGTTCGGGGAACTGAGCGCCGCACTCGACGCACACGAAATCGCCATCAACAGTCACCACGGTGGCGAGCGAGTCAAAGCACTCTCCGCAGTGACCCGCCTCGGCGCCTCCGGCCGCAAACTCACGAAGGAGTTCTGCTGGTCGTCGCTCGGAGAAACCAGCTGGAGTTCGGATGGCGATCGCGGTGTACCCGCAGACACCGCAATCGTAGAGCCGCAGCAGTCCGCCCTCGCTCTCGACGACGCCAGAACGAAACGTGCAGGAAGAACAGTGCACGAGCAGCCCAGCACTGTCTTGGCTGCGAAGTGTCCGCTCAAGCTTCTCGAACTTGACGGTGAGATACGCTCGCTGTTCTCGAAAGAGACGGTCGACATCCTCTATGCGGTTCTCGACGCGTTCAAACACTCGTTGCCAGGTCGTCAGCATCAAGCGACGAAGGTGGTACCAAGCGAGACACTGTTCAGCGACGGTGGACAAGAGTTCGTCCTGTGGCGCCCAGTGCAGCACCCGGTTCCGGTGCTTGAAGATCGCCGAAAACGAGTCTCTCTCGTGCGTGAGCGAAGTGCCGACTGTGTTGGTGATCGCCTTACACAGGTCGGACGCCGCGACAGTGTGCGCGGTACCTGCCTTCACGCTGGACCACGCAGTGTCTTGAGGAGACGAGCCGATCAACGACCAGTGTTCGTGGAACAGCCGAGCCTTCAACACCAACTCAAGTCCTGTCGCGAAGTGCGCAACGGCGAACTTCTGTTCCTTCCGCAGTTCACGCGCGGACCGCTCGAAGAAGTCGAGACCATTTCCGACAAGCGCATCGAACACTTCTCTGCGCTCTTCAGCAGTCGGCGTGCTCACTCACCCTCCCCGGAAACGCGCACAAGCGTGACAAGTTGATAGCGCGCTCGTCAACGGAGCATCGTCACCAAGGCATCCCCCGCTGGCACAGCGGATCGGAGGAGTACCACTTCGACCGCAGCGCGGTTCCGTGAAACCCAACTGTGCATTCGAACACCATCGCAGAAGTGTGGTCGACGAACTCCTCGCCGACGAACAGCCAGCCCGGTGGGATCTCCCCGAATACGCCCAAACGCCGAGAGACTCGTGAATCCCGAGTCGTGTCTCTGCCGCTGCGCCTGTCCGTGCGGTCGAGCAAGTGCGATCGGTAGGGATTCCATGTTTTCAGGCACGTGAGATCGATCACTTTTCCGTTCAGACTCACCCATGCGTGCGGAGCAAGAACGCCACGTGACACTGTCGCGACGCCGACCACGTAGTTGAGACCAGGCGTTCGCCGCGACAGGCGCAGAGCGTTCTCGAAGCAGTTGCCCAACGGGAAGCGTTCTCCGCGATGTTTCGCGAGCGCGTTCTTCAAGTACGCGGTCTCTGCGGCCGTGAGCGGCTGGCTTTCGAACACCTTGCCATGGCGCGCCAAGTAGTCGTGCGGTCCGAAGTAGCCGGCTGGGCTCGGTGGTTGCGTTCGTTCCCACTCGGCGAATTGCAACAACGACGCGTACGCCGCCGTCTGTTTCGGGTGAGTCGGGTTCGTCGCGAAATCCGTGAGGTTGGTGTTCATGACTGCCTGTAACGAATCGTTCAGGCGAGGCCGCCATGCGGCATCGGCGGTCGATCGTCTTGAGTCGTAGTCTCACGCAATGGACTTCGCAGCCCTGGCGCGCCAACTCGCTCAAGTGTTGTCATCACGCATCGAGTGGCTCCGAGCAGAAGCTGACCCTCAGTGGGCGCGGGTGATGAGCCTGTTCGCCATTCGCCCAACAGAGGCTGAGCTGGAGGTCGTTCTCAGGGAGTGCTTCTTTGCATCTCTGCTTGCTGACGAGCAGCGCGCCACTCGACTCGTGATGTCGCTGTTGCCCGATCCGCCGAGCAATTCGGACGCGTCGTCAGGATTCATTCGCTTCGCCGAGGCTCAGACGTTCAGTCGCACGACGCTTCGCGCGCTAGTACGGCAGATCAGAAGTTCGTTCGCTCTCGGTAGGAATGCGGGCCGCCGAG
>CAYWON010000093.1:0-27496 GCA_964459885.1 uncultured Archangium sp. | reverse complement strand
ATGATCTTCACGCGGCTGACGATCGAGTTCTGGTAGCGCTTGGGCGGCTTGATGACGTTCTGCAGCACGCCGTCGATGCGGAAACGCACCGCGAGCTCGCGCTCCATCGGCTCGATGTGAATGTCGCTGGCGCGCTCTTTCGCGGCGCGGAAGAGCAGCGAGTTCACGAGGCGGATGATCGGCGCTTCGTCGCCGGTGTCGAGGAGGTCCTGCTGGTCCTCCAGCACCGCTTCCGCGGCGTCGAGGTCCTGCGCTTCCATCTCGCTGACGACCTGGTCAGCTTCGTTGATGGCGCGGTCGTAGACCGAGTTGATCGCGTCGATGATGGTGGTGGCCTTGCTGATCTTGGCCAGCACCTCCCCGTTGAGCAGCGCGCGCGCGTGATCGACGACCGCGGTGTCGAGCGGGTCGGCGATCGCGATGGCGATGAAGTCACCTTCGCGCTTGAGCGGAATGAACTTCGCCTGCTTCGCGAAGTTGATGGGCACCAGCTTGACCAGCTCGGCGTCGACGTCGTCGATCGAGATGAGGTCGAGGTACTCGAGGTCGAGCTGCGCGGCGAGCGCGCGCGTCACCTGGTCTTCGGTGACGGTCTTGAGGCCGACCAGCACCTCACCGAGCCGGCCACCTTTCTCGGCCTGCGCAGCGAGGCCTTCGTCGAGCTTCTCGCGCGGCAAGCCGAACGACTCGACGAGGATCTCTCCCAGCGGGCGGCCGAAGAGGTACGCCGGGCCGTGCGAGACCAACCGCGTCTGCTCGGTCACCGGGCCCTCCTGCGTGTCGGCGGTGCCGCTCATGTCAGTTGGGCTCCACCGGCTCAGACTCGACAGGCGCGGGCGCGGGGGCCGGCGCAGGCGTCGCGGCGGGCTGCTCGGTCGCGGGCGAGGTCTCGCCACCTTCACCCGCAGGCGCGGCGCTGTTGCCGCCGGCCGACGGCGCGATCAGCTTCTCGTTGCCGGTGCCCGGGCCGCCGTTCTCGAGCTTGTTCATTTCCTTGTCGACGATCTGCCCCATGCGCGCCAGCGGGCCCGCCTTGCGCTCGAAGTCGATGGCCACGTCGTAGCCCGTGGTGGCGCCGTAGAACTGCTCCACGAACTCCTGACGCTCACGCATCTTGCGCTCGAAGATGCGGCGGAAATCGGACCCGTCGCGAATGATGTACGGCGTGAGGAACAGCAGCAGGTTGGTCTTCACCTTGCGGCGCGTCTGCTGGCGGAACAGGTTTCCGAGCAGCGGAATGTCACCGAGGATCGGGGTCTTCGAGACGGCCTCGATGACGCGGTCCTGCATGATGCCGCCGATGACGACCGTCTCTTGATCCTTCGCGACGACCGTCGTCTTGGCGCTGCGCTTCGACGTCGTGGGGCCGAGCACCGGGTCGGTCGACGCGATCTCTTCGATCTGCTCGGTGATGACGAGGCGCACGTAGTCGCTCTCGTTGATCTGCGGCTTCACCGAGAGCTTCAGGTCGACGTTCTGGCGCTGAATGGTGCCGAATGGCGTGCCGCCGAAGCCGCCGAGGCCACCCAGACCGCCGAGGCCGCTCAGGCCGCTGGTGAGGCCCGACGTCAGGCCCGACGTGCCGAGGCCGCCGGCGAGGCCGCTCAGACCGCCGAGGCCACCCAGACCGCCGGCCGCGAAGCCTGACTGGAAGGGCACGTTCTGACCGACGGTGATCTCAGCTTCTTCGTTGTCGGTGGTGAGGATGTGCGGCGTCGAGAGCACGTTGACGTCGCTCGATTTCTGCATCGCGTTGAGCACGATGCCGAACGCGGGGATCTGGATGCCGCCGATGGTGAGGTTCGGCACCGTCGGGCCCTGCAGACCGGCGAGGAAGCCGCTCATGCTGATGAGGTTGGTGATCGACAGCGACGTCGGCAGGCCCGAGCCGCTGCCGTACTTGGTGCCGAAGAACACCGGCATGGTGCCGCCCTGGCCGTCGCTCACCGGCAGACCGCCGTGCAGGTTGATGCCGAGGTCCGAGTTGCGATCGAGGTTGACCTCCATGATGACCGCTTCGACGAAGACCTGCCGACGGCGGATGTCGAGGCGCTCCACCACGCGCACGAGGCTGCGGTAGTCGGCCTGGCTGGCGATGATGACGAGCGAGTTGGTCGCCTTGTCGGCGCTGATCTTCACTTCGCCACCGAACAGCTCAGCCGAGCCACCACCCGCAGCCTTGGCGGCGCCCGGAGGCGGCGGCGCGCCGGTCTTGGGGCGGTTCGCCGTGCCCTGCGAGAGCGTCTGCAGCGTGGCCGCGACGTCTTCGGCGTTCGCGTTCTCGAGGTAGTAGACGTTGATGCGACCTTCACCCGAGATGGGGATGTCGATCTCCTTCACCAGCGCCTGAATGCGCTCGAAGCCCGCGGGGCTGGCGATGACGATGAGCTTGTTGGTGCGCTCGTCGGGGATGATCTGCGAGAGCGTTGCCGCGCCGCCCGACTCACCGCTGCCCTGCGCGCCGGGCTGGACCACCTGGGCCTGGCCCGGCGCCGGAGGAGGGGGCGCCGCGCTGATGCCCGGCCGCTGCCCCGGCTTGTTGCCCTTGCTCTCGAAGAGCTTGGTGATCTTGTCGGCGATCTCCTGCGCGGTGGCGTACTGCACCTGGATCACGCGGATCTCGTCGGCCGCCGACCGCGAGTCGAGCTGGCCGATGACCTTCTCGAGGCGGTGCATGTTCGAGCCGAGGTCGTTGATGATGATGGTGTCGGGCTGGAACGGGATGGTGTCGCCCGACGGCGTGACCAGCTGCTGCAGCACACCGCGCAGCTGCTCGATCTCCACGTTCTTCACCTTGAAGACGCGCGTCACCATCTGCTCGTTCATGGTGTACGGCTGATCAGGGTCGGTGATCGTGGGGATCGGGAACTGCTTGGCCCGCTGCTTGTCGATGATCTTCATGAACTTCCCCTGCTCGTAGACAGACAGGGAGTTCGAATCCAAAGCGGCGAGGAACGCGGCGTAGAACTGGTCGGCGTTGACCTCGACCTTCCCGTTCTCGGGGCCGATGATCGAGATCTTGCCGCGGATGTTCTCGGGAAGAATGAAGGTGCGGCAGGTGACGTCGGCCACCGTCTGCACGAGCTTCTCGATCTCGACCTTGTCGAAATAGATGTTGTAGCGGCCCTTGCGGCGCTGCTCTTCACAGCTCGGCTTCTTGGGCGCGATGGTCGAGCCCGGCGCGGGCGCAGGTTGCGCGAGCGCGACGAGCGGAGCGAGGGCGAGCAGGGCGACGAGAGTTCTGTTCATGAGTGGGTGCTTCACTTGACGTTGTAGGTCTTGCGGACAGCGGCGCCGTTGCGTTCGACCTCGATGTCGATGCGCGCGCTCTCCTTGAGCTTTGAATAGATCTCGAGGGCCTTCTCGGGGCTGTTCAGATCGAAGCCGTTGATGCGCTTGATCACGTCGCCGTTCTGGATGCCGATCTTCGAATAGATCGAGTCAGGGCGAATGCTGAACAGCTTGAAGCCCTGCGCCACTCCGTCCTTGAACGCGGGGACGATGCGGGCCTGCATGGCGACGTCGTTGAGGTTCGCGAGCGTCTTGTCGATCTCCGCGCGGGGGATCTCGTAGTCGTTCTCGCCGACCTGCTTGACGCCCGCGCCCAGCGCCACGGCGGCGGGCGGGTTGTTGTTCACCGGCGCGGCGGGCGCCATCGCGACAGGCGGCGGCGCGCCGGCCTCACCGCTGCCGTCGATGAACTCCTTGCGGTTGTTGTTCAAGATGATGACGCGCTCACGCTCGATCTCGAGGATGTCGGCGGTCTGGATCTTGTCGCCCGGCATGTACGTCGCGGTCTTGAGCGTGACGACGTCTTGAATCGACGCCACCGACCACTCCGGCATGTTCTCGCTGACCAGCGTGCCGAGCAGCTTGAGCCGCAGCGTGGTGCGCACCGGCGCCGCGTTGAGATCGATCTGCGGCTGCGTGGGTTCCTGCACCACGGGCTCAGGCTTGGGCACCGGCAGCCCGAGGCCCTTGGCCACCCGCTCGAGGTCCAGCGCCGTCACCGGCGCCGCGCGCTGCACCGCCACCGGCCGGGCCTTGCCGGTCGGCAACGGCAACAGCGCCACCTCGATGAAGGCGTTCGCCGTACGCGCGATCAGCCACGCCACCAGCAGCATGAAGAGCAGGTGGATGACCCAGAAATGTCGCTTGAAGAGCACTTCCACGAGCAGCGCGATTAGCAAGCCAGGTGCCAGCGATTCTTCAGTTGTTTCGCTGGGTTAACGGCCCTTTTCTGCGCCGTGGTTGCCAATTTGTCAGTGCCGACGCGGGGTTGCAGACGCGCTGACGGAACCGGCGCTGGGGCTCGACGGTCAGTCGAGCTCGAAGCGCGGGTTGGTGACCTCCAGCGTCTCACGCGCCGTCTTCAGCAGGTGCTCAAGCGTCTGGGACGTCATGGCGTCACCGCTGCGCAGGCGCTCCGTCAACGCGTGGTTCAGCTCGTCGAGCGGCGCGTCGCGACCCAACAACTGCACCAGCCGCGTGTGTTCGGCCTCGGCGCGCGTGGTGTTGGTGCGGGCTTCGTTGGCGACGACGGTGGCGAGGTTGGCGGCGATGAGCACGCGAAACTGCAGCGCCTTGTCGCCTTCGAGCTTCGGCGCGACGTCGCCCATGAGGAAGGTGGCGATGGCGTCGAGCAGGGTGGGGTGATCGGGTCGTTGCTGCATCACTTCCAAGCGTAGCCGACGCCTGCGGTCGCCATGAACGTCAGCGGCGGGTCGGTGTTGGGAAAGCGCTGAGGGCCGCCGTAGCCCGGCGAACCGGCGACCGTGATGCCCGGCAGTGCCTCGAGGAAGAGCTGCACGCCGCTGCGCGCCACTTCGTGGGGGGCGCGTTCGTGGATCAGGTACGTGATCCGGACGGGCGCGACGACGCTGATGGCGAACGGTACGTCGTACGCGCCAAGCCACCCGAGCCACGACATGCCCAGCCCCGTCGAGAGAAACAGCGAGTCGAGCAGCGTGAACTCGACCGCCAGATCGGCGACGACAGCGGTCGTTGAGGGCATGAAGCCGCCGGTCACGCGCGCCGAGACGCCGACGCGGTCGTCGACGGTCACGCCAAGGTCGAGGTCGAGGCCGGGCGAGACGCCGGCGGCGAAGGGGTTCAGCGACACGCCGATGGCGCCGCTCGCGCCGATGGCTCCGCGAAGGCGCCCGCTCATGCGCGCGGCGACGTCGATGGGCGGCAGCTCACCAGTCGGTTCCGACGCCAGGATCCCCGCACACACCACCGCGAGCCACATGCGGCAGACGTACCACTACTTCCACGCGTAGCCGACGCCGATGGTCGCGAGGCCCATCAGGGGCGCCTTCGGGCCCGGCGGGTTGGGGCCGGGTGGGTTCGGGCCCGGGCCGACGTCGGTGAGGCGAATGCCGGGCGCCAGCTCAACGAAGCCAGTGAGGCCCTGTCGGTGTTTCACGGGCGCGAACATCCACGAGAGTCGCGCGGGCGCGACGAGGTTGGCTGCCAGTGGAAGGTTGCCGTCGCCGATGGGGCCGAGCCACCCGATGCCCAGACCCGCCGAGAGGTAGAGCCGCTCGGACAGCGCGAACTCCACGGCGCCTCCCGTGGTCAGCGCGCTCGACACGTAGATGGTGCCGCCGGTCGAGCGCAGCACGAGGCCGACCTGATCGTTGAACGTCAGGCCCAGCTCGAGATCGAGGCCGGGTGAGAAGCCGCCGGTCGACGGGTTGAAGCTGTAGCCAGCCGCAGCGACTACACCGAGGCCGCCCCGGAGTCGTACGTCGTTGGTCTTCGTTTGCGCCGTCGCCAGCGCGAGGATCATCGCGGTCGTCGTGAGCATGACGAACGTGTGGGGACGGTCGCCGCGTCACGCCAGCCGACGCTACGGGTCGGAAACGCGCTTCACAGCGAACCACGCTGAATCAGGCGCAGCGCCTCGTATTCCATCTCCACGCTGCGTCGCGCGATGGCGATGAGCTCGAGATCGCGGCTCTGACCCGAGAGGTAGCGCTCGCCCTGGAACAGGCTGCCCACCGCCCAGCGCACGTTCCCGTAGATCTCCCACCAGTAGATCTGTGCGAGGTCGATGGCGCGGCCGCTCGCTGCCGCATACGCCTCGTAGAACGGCTCGCGCGCCGCGAACCCACCGATGGGCTTGTCGAGTCGATTGAAGCGCCAGTCGCGCACGCTGACCCACGCGACGTCTTCCCAGGGCGAGCCGAGGTGAGCGAACTCCCAGTCGAGCAGCGCCGACAGCCCGTCGGGCGTCACCATGAAATTGCCGGTGCGGAAGTCGCCGTGCACCAACACGAGCTCTTCGTTCGTCGGCGCGCGCTCGCTCAACCACCGCAGCGCGTACTCGATGGCCGGGTGCGTGGAGGGCATCGAGCCCAACATCGTGCGCAGCTGCCCGAGCGCGTGCTGCGCGGGGCTGGCGGGCGCGTCGAGCCCGGTGACCGTCTTGATCGAGTGAATCCGCGCCAGCGTCTGCGCGAGCTCCTGCGGCAGCTTCGCGCGGGCCGCTTCGAGCTCCGGGTTGCGCACCACGCGACGGCCGATGGCCTCGCCGGCGACCCAGTCGAGGAAGTACGCGCTCGCGCCGTCGCGCAGCAGGGCGTCGTTGAGCCAGCGCGCGGCGGGCGTCTTCACGCCAGCGTGCACCGCGGCTTCGATGACGCGGTACTCGTGACGGCGATCAAGGCTGCCTGGCAACGACGACGCGGCGTCGCTGCGCAACGCGAGCCTCAGCGGCTGGCCTTCCAACTCCACGTCGACGCGGAAGTTCTCCTGACACGCGCCACCGTGCAGCGGCTTGAGCTGCTTCAAGACGGCGCCGTGAACGGCGAGGGCTGCGCGAACACGTTCTTCCATGGCGGGCGCACGCTACCTCAACGGCTGAAGTGAACAGTGGTGGCCGGTTGCGTGCGCGGCAAGATGGCCGGGCATGAGTTCCGTGAAGCGTCACCCCGCGCTGCGCAGCGACGCGGCCAGAAATCGAGAGCGCATCCTCACCGCTGCACGAGAGCTCTTCGCCGCCAACGCCGGAGAGGTCGCGATGGACGCCGTCGCCAAGCGGGCGGGCGTGGGCCGCGCGACGCTGTACCGGAACTTCGACGACATCAACGCGCTCACGTCGGCCATCTTTGAAGAGAACATCCTCGCGCTGGAGGCCGCCATCGATCGCGAAGGGGCCAGCCCCGGTGCGTTCGAGCGCGTGCTGTGGCTCACCGTTGACGAGGGCCTCCGCTTTCGCGCGTTGATCCCCGCGCTGGCCATGCGCGCGCAGTCGCCGGAGGTCGGTGCGCTCGTGGTGCGCGTGACGAGGCCGCTGTCGGCAGCCCTCAAGGTGGCGCAGAAGCAGGGCGAGGTGCGCGGCGATCTCACCGCTCGCGACGTCGTGCCCTTGCTGGCGATGGTGTTCTCGACGGTGTTGACCGAGCTCGACGCCAAAGACCTGCGAGCCCGCGCGCGCCGATCGCTCGGCCTCGTGTTCGACGGAATCCGACCTCGCTGACAAGCTCGTGGGCATGTCTGTTCGCACCGAGAAGCAGGGCCCCGTCACCACCATCGTGTTGCACCGCCCCGAGGCCCGGAACGCCGTCGACAGGCCGACGGCTGAGGCGTTGCTCGCTGCGGTGCAGGCCTTCGACGCAGACGCCGACGCGAAGGTGGCGGTGCTCTTCGGCGAGGGCGGCACGTTCTGCGCGGGCGCCGATCTCAAGGCCATCGGGACTGAGCGGCAGAACCGCCTCAAGCCCGACGGCGCGGGGCCGATGGGCGTCAGCCGCGTCATCACGCGCAAGCCCGTCATCGCGGCCATCGCGGGCCACGCGGTCGCCGGTGGCCTCGAGCTGGCGGCCTGGTGCGATCTGCGCGTCGCCGAAGAAGACGCGGTGCTCGGCGTGTTCTGTCGGCGGTGGGGCGTGCCGCTCATCGACGGCGGCACCGTGCGGCTGCCTCGACTCATTGGCCTGTCGCGGGCGCTCGACCTCATCTTGACTGGGCGCGCAGTCAAGGCCGCCGAGGCGCTGCAGATCGGCCTCGTCAACCGGGTCGTCCCGACGGGCACCGCGCGCGCCGCCGCTGAAGCGCTCGCCGCAGAGCTCGCCGCGTTCCCCCAGCAGTGCCTGCAGCTCGACCGCGCCAGCGCGTACGGCGCCTTCGACGGCGACGTGCCCGAGGCGTTGCGCGCGGAGTTCGACCGTGGCGTGCAGGCGCTCGACGCGGAAGGCCGGGCCGGGGCGCAGCGCTTCTCGGCAGGGGCGGGCCGCCACGGCACCTTCGAGCGCTGAAATTCGGCAGCGAACGTGATTAAGGCGCGGCCATGAACGCTCGCGTCGACAAGCAGTGGAAGGACAAGGGGCTCACCGGCTACTCAACGGAAGCCATCATCGGCACGCTGAACCACTACGGCGTCACCGTCGATGAAGCGGGCTTCAAGGCCGGCGCCAGCGACAAGTTCCCGCTCGACCTCGCGATTGAATGGAAGCCGCTGTGGAAGGGCACCGGTCAGTTCGCCGCGTACCCGTACGCCGCCGCCAACGAGCTCTTCAACCGCCTGTTCCCCGAGAAGCCGACGCCCATGAAGACGGCGCACGTCATCCTCGACGTCATCGCCAACGGCCTGCGCGCGGTCGCGGGTCGTGACGACGCCAACCTCGCCGGCGCCTTCGGTCACTGGGACGCCGTGGTGCCGAACCTCCCGCCGCCGGGCGATCGCAAGGACGCGTTCCTGCGCGAGCTCGTCACGTTCCTCGAGTCGTGGGCGCAGACCTTCAACGAGCTCCCCGAGCGGCTGGCCAAGGCCGGCAAGAAGGACGAAGCGCTCAAGGTGGCGCTGGTGCACGAGACGCTCTTCACGGATCGCGAGGGCTGCATGACCGCGGTGGTGCGCGCGCAGACCGGCGAGCGTGACGCGGCCGTCGCCGAGCTCTCGAAGTGGGCCGGTGAAGCGGGCCGCGACGTGTTCAAGCGTTACTCGGCGCTCGACGCGCTCTTCCAGATCGAGGCGCTCCAGGAAGTGCGGGCGCTGGGCTTCGGCGTGTTCGACGCGGCGGCCGACGAGAAGAAGTGGGGCCTCGCTGATTCCATCGCGCACCTGCTCGGTCACCTCGTGCAGAAGCAGGGCGGCGAGCCTGAGTTCGTTCGTGGCGTGCGCGAGCGCCTCGATCGCGCGCACGCGCACACCGGCGGTCACCACTGATGTCGACCGAGCGCGTCGACAAGGGCTGGCACTCGCGCGGCATCGACACCTACTCGGTGCCGGCGATCCTCGGCACGTTGGGGCACTACGGCGTGCCCATGACGGAAGAGGCGTTCCTCGCGTTGGCGAAGGCCGACTACCCGCTGGCCATCGCGCACGCGTGGCACGGTGAGTGGAAAGGCACCGGCCAGTTCTCGCGCTTCCCCGCGGCGGCGGCCGAAGAGCTCTGGCGGCGGCTCAAGCCCGACGAGTTCGCGCCCACCGACGTGGCGCTCGCGGTCATTCATCTCGTCACCGCGCTCGACGAGGTGCTGGACAAGAAGCCCGACGACGGCACGCGCGAGACGCGCTTCAAGGTGGTCGAGGCGTACCTGCCCAAGCTGCCCTACGGCGACCTCGAGCGCCGCGAGAAGTTCCTCGAAGAGCTCGTCTACGCGATGGGCGAGTGGATGGAGCCGTTCGACGACCTGAGCGAGACGTTGGCCACCGAAGGGCACGGCGAGCTGGCCGATCGCTTCGTCGCCATCGAAACCGCGTTGATTCCCATTCGTGAAGGCACGGCGCAGGCGTTGGTGCAGGCCGCGAAGGGCGACGTCGAAGGCGCGCTGGTGAAGTTGCGCGCGCTCGCGAATGACGCCGAGCCGTTCGCGCGCATCAGCGCCATCGACGCGCTGCTCGAGCACGAGAAGGACGAAGACGCCAAGCAGGCGCTGCTGAAGCTGGTCGACGTCGCGGCCGAGAAGAAAGACGTCGATCTCGCCAGCGAGGTCGTCGAGCGCATGTCGCGGCTGCTGAAGATGAACCCGAAGCGCACCGACAAAGACGCGCTGCGAGAGAAGGTCGAGCAGCTCGCTCGCGTGCTCGACGCGCCGTGATCAGCTCTCGGGAGGCGGCGCCGGCTGGGCGCCTTCTTCCGCCGCGAGCTTCCGGTAGATGGTGCGCGCGGCGATGCCCAGCATGCGCGCGGCCAGGTTCTTGTCGCCCCTGGTGTGGCGCAGCGTCTCGTGGATCACGCGCCGCTCGATCTCCTCGAACGGCGTGCCGATGGGGATCACGATCTGCGACGCCGAGCCGATGGGCCCGCGGCGAATCGCCTCGGGCAGATCGTGCAGCTCGACCGTCTCACCCCGGCACAGCACCACCGCGCGCTCGACCGCGTGCTCCAGCTCGCGCACGTTGCCCGGCCACGCGTAGTTCTCCAGCACCGACAACGCCTCGTCGCTGAAGCCACGCACGTTCTTCGAGTTCTTCGCGGCGTAGCGGCGCAGGAAATGTTCGGCCAGCAGCGGCACGTCTTCGCGGCGCGACGCAAGGGCGGGAATGCGCACCTCCACCACGTTCAGGCGGAAATAGAGGTCTTCGCGGAAGCGGCCTTCCTGCACCTCGCGCTGCAGGTCCTTGTTGGTGGCCGCGACGACGCGCGCGTCGACCTTGATCGTCTGCGTGCCGCCGAGCCGCTCCAGCTCGCCTTCCTGCAGCACGCGCAGCAGCTTCACCTGCGCCGACGCGCTCATCTCGCCGACCTCGTCGAGGAACAACGTGCCGCCGTGGGCGCGCTCGAAGCGACCTTCCTTGCGAGCCACGGCGCCGGTGAACGCGCCGCGCTCGTGACCGAACAGCTCGGCTTCCAGCAGCGACTCGGGCAGGGCGGCGCAGTTGACCGCCACGAACGGCCCTTTCACGCGCGGGCTCGACTCGTGAATGAATCGGGCGGCGAGCTCCTTGCCGGTGCCTGACTCGCCGAGCAGCAGGAGCGTGGCCGTGGTGGGGGCCGCCTGCCGCAGCAGGTCCATGAACGCGCGGAAGGCCGGTGACTGACCGACGAGCGAGCGCGTGCCGATGGCGGCCAGCTGGGCCTTCAGGTCGCGGTTCTCTGCGACGAGCGCCTGCTTCTCCATCGCCTTCTGCACCGCCTTCACCAGCGAGTGGCGCTTGAGCGGCTTGGTGATGAAGTCGTACGCGCCCTCGCGCATGGCGGCGACGGCGGTCTCGACGGTGGCGTAGGCCGTCATCAAGACGACCTCCACGTCGGGGCGAATCGCGCGGGCGGCGCGCAGCAGCGCCTGACCATCGACGCCCGGCATCATCAGGTCGGTGACGACGATGCCGACCTCCGGCTTGCGGAGCTGCTCGAGCGCCTCCTGGCCGTTGTTGGCGCTTAGGGTGGCGACGCCTTCCTTCTGGAAGATGCGGCAGACCGACTCGAGGTTGGCTCGGTCGTCATCGACGACCAGGACAGTGGCGCTCACGCAAGCGTGTTTAACCTGCCACGCCCCGAAATAGTCCCGACTTACGGAGGTACGCAGGCCGCGTTGTAGAACTCGCCCGGGACGTTCGACCCGCTGCACCATTCGTAGCCGCACGCGCCCGCTGTCGGGTCGCCGTAGCAGTCGGGGTCGACGATGCCGCAGCCGCAGTCGCAGCAGTTGTCGAAGGCGCACGCGAACCCACCTTCGTCGTACCAGTCGGGGTCGCACGTCCACGTCGCGGGCGTCGCTCGGCAGACCGCGTTGTTGGTGGGCTCCACGTTCACGCACTGGCCGCCGGCGCAGGAGTTCGACGCGTTGCCGCACCACTGGCAGTAGCCGAGCTGCGGACCCGTGCAGTCGGTGTCGACGATGCCGCAGCCACAGTCGCACTCGCCGTCGCCCAGCCAGTTCGCAGGGCACGTCCACACGCCACCGTCGGTGCCGGTGCCGCCACCCGTCGCAGTGCCGCCGCCGGTCGCGGTGCCGCCGCCGGTGACGCCAGTTCCGCCGCCCGTGACGCCCGAACCGCCGCCCGTGACGCCTGAACCACCGCCGGTCGTGCCGGTGCCGCCGCCGGTGACGCCCGTGCCGCCGCCCGTGACGCCCGTGCCGCCACCGGTGGTGCCAGTGCCGCCACCCGTCGTGCCAGTGCCGCCGCCCGTCGTGCCGGTGCCGCCGCCCGTGACGGCTGATCCGCCGCCGGTTGTGCCGGTGCCGCCGCCCGTGACCGCCGAACCGCCGCCGGTCGTGCCCGTGCCGCCGCCGGTGACGGCCGAGCCGCCGCCCGTCGTGCCAGTGCCGCCGCCGGTCACGCCCGAGCCACCGCCCGTCGTCCCGGTGCCACCGCCCGTGACGGCCGAGCCGCCGCCGGTCGTGCCGGTGCCACCGCCCGTGACCGCCGAGCCACCGCCGGTGGTGCCGGTGCCGCCGCCAGTGCCAGCACCGCCGCCCACGGGCATGCCGTCCGAGCAGATGCCTGCCGAGCAGTACGCATCAAACGCGCACTGCTTCGCATCGCACTGCGGATCAGCGCAGTCGACGAGCTGATCGCCGTTGTCATCGACCTCGTTGTCACAGCGCTCCATGCGCACGGCGCAGCGCGCGTGCGTGAAGCACTGAGGATCAAGACAGTCGACCTTGCCGTCCTGGTTGTCGTCGATCTGGTTGTCGCAGATCTCGTCGACAGGAGGCGGCGTCGTGGGCGGGGGCTTGCCGCACGACGCAGCGAGCGCCAACGCGGCGATGACGGGGATGAAGCGAAACAGCATGTGGACCTCGGGACAGCGGCCGGGAAGAACCACACCCTACCACCATCGCGCAGGCCGTCGCTTTTCACTCCTCCGAGTCGCCGCCGCCACCACCGCCCATCTTCGCCAGGTCTTCCTTGTTCACCTTGCCCGGGTCGATCTTCTTCGTGGCGTCGATCATCTTCTGCACTGTTTCGTCAAACTCGAATTCTCCGTCCTTCTTGAAACGGAGGAAGTTGACGCGCGCGACGACGTAGTTGCGCAAGTACGGAGACTGCATGCCTTTTGCCTTCAAGGCCTCGATGACGCGGGTCACCTCGTCGTCCCATTGCAACAGCAGGTCGGCGCGGGCTTCACGCACCTGCAACGCGTCGCCGATGGGCTCTTCGAGGAAGGCCTCGAGGCGCTTCACGACCGGCGAATAGGCGCCCGCCGAGAACCGCGGCCGCTTCTCGTAGACGGCGCCGAAGGTGATGAAGTGCGGCTCTTCGAAGAACGCGAGGTAGTCGCTCTCGTTCTTCTGCGCGTCCGCGCCGACGAGCCCGCGCACCATGCGGATCACCTCGAGTGAACGTTCCTTGAGGTTGTGCGCCTTCTCGGTGTTGAGCGCGAGGATCTGGAAGGCCACGTCTTCTTCGGGAATCACCAGCGAGACGATCGACTTGAGGCCCAGCAGCCTGGCCGCGCCGAGGCGGTGGTTGCCATTGGGCGTCCAGTACTTGCCGTCCTTGCGCACCGAGATGATCGGGTCGAGGAACCGGCCCACGCGCTCCATGGCGTCGGCCAGCTTCTTCACGTGCGCTTCGCTGCGATCGCGCTGGTACGGCGTCGGCTCGACCTTGTCGATGGGGAGCGCCGCCAACACCACGTGCTTCCCGCCGAGCGGCTCTTTGTAGCTGCCGACGATGGTGCCGCCATCGCCTTCGACCAGCTTCGCCAGCTCGAGCCCATCGAGCGACGCCGCCATCTCCTGCGCGCCGAGGCCCTTCGACTTCGCTTCGACCTTCTTGCGCCGCGCCTTCGTGGGCTTCTTCACCGTCTTCTTCGTCGCCATGGCTCACTCTCCTGAAACGGTCAGCTCCTTGAATCGAATGGTCGGCGCGCCGGTCGACCCGTGGAACGTCAGGTCGCTGCCGACGGCGTCGAGGTTCTGCAGCATCTCGGTGAGGTTGCCGGCCACCGTGACCTCCTGCACAGGCCGCGTGAGTTCTCCGTTCTCGATGAGCAGGCCGTTGGCGCCGCGCGAGTACTCGCCGGTCACCGTGTTGGCGCCGTGGCCCAGCATCGCGGTGACGTAGAGCCCTCGCGGGATGCTCTTGATGAGCTGCTCGGGCGTCTGCGTGCCGGGCTCGAGCACCAGGTTGTTCACGCCGATGGCCGGCAGGCTCTGGTAGCCGCGCGCCGCGTTGCCGGTGGTGCGCGTCTTCGCTTTCCGCGCGGTGAACGCGTCGTAGAGGAACGCCTTCAACACGCCGTTCTCCACGAGGCTCGTCCTGCGGGTCGGCACGCCTTCGCCGTCGAACGGTGACGTGGCCAGGCCACGCTTGCGCAGCCCGTCGTCGATGATCGACACGTGCGCCGGGGCGATCTTCTGGCCCAGCTTCGAGGCGAGGAACGACGACTTCTTGAACACCGCGTCGCCGTTCATCGCGCGCGTGATGTTGCCGATGAAGCCCGCCGCCATCGTCGGGTCGAAGATGACGGGCAGCTTCTGCGACTTGATCTTCTTCGCGCCCAGCAGCCGCACCGCGCGCGTCGCCGCTTTGGTGGCCACGTGCTCGGGCGACTCGAGGTCTTCGAAGAAGCGCTGGGCGTCGTACCAATACGAGGTCTGCAGCTGATCGCCGTCGGTCGCGACGGGCGACGCGTACAGGTACACGCTGGTGCCTTCGTAGCTGCCGTGCACGCCGGCGCTCGACGCCAGGTACACCTCGCTCACCGATTCACCAGCGCCGACCGAGTCGATGGTCTTGATGCGCGGGTCGAAGGCGCGAACGATCTTCTCCATCTCGATCGCCGACTTGATCTTCCAGTCGGGCGGCAGGTTGGCCACGCGCGGGTCGAACAGCTCGCCGACGTCGGGGAACTTGCCGAGGTCGCGCGCGTCGGGGAGCCCGTTGAGCGGGTTGGGCGCCGACAGCTCGGCCAACGCGATGGCGCGATCGATGAGCGTGTCGATGGCCTTCGGGTCGAAGTCGCTCGTCCACACGAAGCCCTGGCGGTGCTTCACGAACACGCGAATGCCGACGCCCTTGCTGGTGGCCTGCGTGAGATCTTCGATCTCCCCGTCGCGCACGCGCACGTCAGCGCTGCGGCCCACCTGCAGAAACGCGTCGGCCTGCTTCGCGCCTTTCTTGATCGCCCGCTGAACGATCTTCTTCGCGAGCGCTTCGTAGTTGGTGCTCATCGCTTGCCTCCCAGCTTCGTGCCGCCCACGGTCATGTCGTCGATGCGCAACGTCGGGAGCCCGACGCCCACCGGCACGCTCTGACCGTCTTTGCCGCAGGTGCCCATGCCGGGGTCCGGCCGGGGATCGTTGCCGACGCGCGAGACCTTCTTGAGCGCCTCGGGGCCCACGCCGATGAGCGAGACGCCCTTGAGCGGCCGGCCCAGCTTGCCCTTCTTGATCTCGTAGGCCTCGCTGACCTCGAACACGAAGTTGCCGTTGGTGATGTCCACCTGGCCGCCGCCGAAGTTCGCGCAGTACACGCCCTTGTCGACGGATCTGAGGATGTCCTCAGGCGTGTCTTCGCCGGGCGCGAGGTACGTGTTGGTCATGCGCGGCAGCGGCAGGTGCTTGAACGACTCGCGGCGGCCGCTGCCGGTCGATGTCTGGCCCATCAGCTTCGCGTTGAGCGAGTCGTACATGTAGCCCTTCAGCTCGCCGCGCTCGATGAGCACCTTGAACTGGCCGGCGTTGCCTTCGTCGTCGACGTTGATCGATCCGCGCGCGTTGGCCACGGTGCCGTCGTCGATGACGGTGACGAGATCGCTGGCGACCTTCTGGCCCAGCTTGCCGGCGAACAGCGAAGTGCCCTTGCGAATGAAGTCAGCCTCGAGCCCGTGACCGACGGCCTCGTGCAGCAAGATGCCGCTCCAGCCGGGCGCCAGCACCACGGTCTGTTGACCGGCTTCGGCGTCCGCGGCGCCCAGGCCCGCGACGGCCTGCCGTGCGGCCTCCCGCGCGACGACCTCCGGCGTGAAGGTGTCGAAGTGCGTGAACGCCACGCGCCCGCCGCCGCCGTAGCTGCCGGTGCGACGCTCGCCGTTCTTCCCCTCGGCGACCACGCTCGTCGAGATGCGACACATGTCCTGCGTGTCTTCGGCGAGGTGACCTTCCGTGTTGGCGATGAGGATGTGCTTCGTCGAGTCGGCCCACGTCGCGGTCACCTGCTTGATGCGCTTGTCGAACGCGCGCGCGGCCTTGTTGGCGCGCACCACGAGGTCGCGCTTCTTCGCGACGTCGACCGAGGCGAGGTGCTCGGTCAGCCGGTAGTAGGTGGGCAGCGGCGTGCGGCGCACGTCGAACGCGCGCTCGCTGCCTTTGCTCTGCGCGATGAACGCGGCCGTCTTCGCGGCGCGCAAGAGCGCTTCTTCATCGAGATCATCCGAGTACGCGTAGCCGACACGCGGGCCCGAGATCACGCGCACGCCGACGCCTTGTGACAGGCCGTTCTGCGCGCTCTTCACCTTGTCTTCTTCCAACGTGACCGCGGTGAACTCGTTTCGTTCGGCGTACACCTCGGCGAAATCGGCGCCGCGCTCCATGGCGGCGGCCAACAACTTCTCGCACAGCGGAATGGGCAGCATGCGGCGAAGACTAACAACGGTGATGGAACCGACCTGCTAGTCTTTCAGTCGGAAACGCTCATGCCTCCGCCCAGGAAAGTCACCCGAGGAACCGGCGCCATCGACGAGGACCCCGAGCGGGAGAACCGTACGCACGCGCGCGCCCCCAACCCGGTCGCCGATGATCCCGAGCGGGCCAACAAGACGCAGGCGCGGGCGCAGCGGCCCGTCGGTGACGACGAAGACCCCGAGCGCAACCAGTCGACGCAGGCGCGCGTGCCCAACCCGCTCAACAAGAAGCGCGGCGCGTCGGCTGGCGAAGACGAGCACACCTACAAGTCGAAGATCCGCGCCAAGGTTCCGCAGCGTCGCCCCGAAGAGGACTACGACACCGCCGGCGAGTACGCCGACGAAGGCGGCTACCAGACCGGGCAGAACTACGCGGCCGCTTCCGATGACGAGCTGGAAGGCCTGGCGCCCAGCCTGAGCCTCGAGGGCGATGGCCTCGAAGCGCTCGACCCTGAGGTCGGCTCGCGCACCAAGGCCTTGCCGGCGCTGGAGCTCGACGAGCCCGCGGCCGAGGCCGAGCCGGAAGAAGCCGACGACGCCAACGCCACGCGCGCGGGGCCGCCGCTCAAGCTCGAGATCATCGCGGGCCCCGACGCCGGCAAGAAGAAGAAGTTCAAGGGCGTGCGCATGGTCATCGGCCGCACGCCGGGCGTCGATCTGCAGCTGTCCGATCAGTCCGTCTCACGGCGCCACGTCGAGCTCATCTACGGCGACGAAGGCGTGATGATGAAGGACCTCGGCTCCGGCAACGGCACCAGGGTCAACGGCACCAAGGTCGCCGAAAAGAAGCTCGAGCACGGCGACGAGATCCACATCGGTAAGACGAAGATCCGCTTCGTCGATGAGCTCGCCGCCTTCAAGAAGGCCCGCGAAGAGCAGGAAGCGAAAGAGGCCGAAGCCAAGGCGGCTGAAGAGAAAGAGGCCGCTGAAGAGAAGGAAGCCGACGAGAAGGGCGAGGGCGATGAAGGCGAAGCGGTCGCCGCGAAGGCGCCCGCGAAGACCGAGTCGGGTGACAAGAAGCCCGCTGGTCGTCAGCGGCCCGTGCGCACCGCGCGCAACTCCGGCGGCAGCGAAGGTGGGGGCTTCTCGGAGAAGTTCAAGGCGATGCCCAAGCCCGTGCGGCTCGGCATCATCGGTGGTGTCGTCGTCATCCTCCTGCTGTTGATCGTGGGCGTGGCCGTGCGTCCGCCGCCGCCTCCGCCGGTCGACCCGGCGAAGCTGCTGGCCGACTCGAAGATGACCGAAGCCCGCGCCGCCGTGCGTGAAGAGGACTACGCGCGCGCCGCCCAGCTCATCGAAGACGCCGAGAAGCTGGTGCCCGGCATCGACAAGACGAAGCTCGGCGCGCAGGCGAAATCGGAGCTCGCCTTCCGCGCCGCGCTCGAGGACGCCAGCAAGGCCATCGCTGAACGGCGCTTCGACGACGCGCGCAAGGCGCTCGACAACAGCGGCAAGGGCAGCATCAAGAGCGAAGAGGCCAAGGTGAAGGTGAAGGCCGAGCTCGCGACCGCGGAGCTGGCGTACAAGAAAGAGAAGATCGACGAGCTCATCGCCGCCCGCGAGATCGAAGGCGCGCGGAACCTGCTCGGCGAGCTCCCCGTCGAGATGCAGGCGGAGCCCGCGCAGGCCATCTCGGAGTTCGAGAAGCAGCTCGAAGATCAACAGAAGCAGGAAGCCGCTGACGACGCTGCGGCGAACCGTCGCGCGGCGGCCAACGCCAGGGCCCGACGCGAAGAAGAGATGAACGAGGCCTTCGTGGTGGTCGAGCGCAAGTTCGCCGGCGGCGAGTGGGAACGCGCCACGAGCGAGTGCGCCCGCGTGCTCGACGCCTATTCGAAGGACAAGGACATCGCCGCGCGCGCCAAGAAGCTGCGCGGGCTCATCCCTTCGTTTGGTCGCAACTACGACGAGGGCATGAAGAAGTTCCGGCAGGGCGCGCTGGCGCAGGCCGCCAAGCCGCTGCGCGTCGCGCACCAGAACTACGTGCAGATCGGGCTGCGGGCGAACAAGTACGGCCAGGAGCTCGAAGAGAAGATCGGCGCGGCGGCGGTGGTGGCCGGCAAAGAAGCGCTGCTGCGCAGCGATCTTGTCACCGCGTGGCAGAACTTCCGCGACGCGGCGAAGTTCGACCCCAACGACTCGAAGGCGCGCGCCGGGCTCGACGACGTCACCGCCAAGGCCGAGCTGCTCTTCCAGGACGCGTACATGACGCGCGATCGCGACCCGCTCGATGCGGTGCGCAAGTTCAAGGTCGTGGTGCAGGTCACCGACCCCGGCAGCACCGTTCACGAGAAGGCCAAGAATCAACTCGCGGCGATGGCCCCGTGACGTCGCGCCCACATCACCAGGAGTCTTCAACATCATGAGTCAGTCGTTGCGCGAGCTGGGGATGGACTTCGTCGAGGTCGGTAACTGGGAGCGCGCGCTGGGCGTGTTTGCAGAGGCCGTGCGCCGTCAACCGGCGGATCACCGGGCCCGCATGCTGGGCGCCCGCTGCTACGTGAAGCTGGGCGAGACCGAGCGCGCCGTCACCGTGCTGCACGCGTGCGCCGAAGGCTTGCTCAAGCGTGACTACCTGCTGTCGGCCATCGCCGCGTGCCGTCAGGCGCTGCCGCTGGCGCCTCGCGAGAAGCGCATTCGCGAGACGCTGGCGCGCATTCACGCCCGCGCCGCGAAGGTCATCGGCGGTCGCGCTGGTGGCCCGCCGCCGCTGCCGCCCGAGAGCATCTACGACGGCAAGGTCGAGACCGATCTGATGACGCTGCAGGGCTCGGAGCTGTCCGACTACGCCATCAACGTGCTGGCCGCCGTCGACTCGAGCGCCAACGCCGACCCCGACGCGCGCCCACCGCTGCCGTTGTTCGCCGACCTCGAGCGCGACGCGTTCGTCGATCTCGTCGAGCTCGTCGACTACCGCGAGCTGAAGGAAGGCGACGTGCTGTGCACCGAAGGACAGGCCAGCGATCGCATCAGCGTCATCGTGGCGGGCAAGGCCGAGGTCACGCGGCGCGTGGAAGCCGAAGACAAGACGTTGGCGTTCCTGGGCGGCGGGTCGATCTTCGGTGAGATCTCGATGCTGACCGGCGCGGCGCCGTCGTCGACCATCACCGCGGTCAGCGACTGCGACGTGCTCGAGATCGAGCGCGAAGATCTCAACCTGCTGGCGCGCAGCTACCCGTCGGTGCCCGGCGTGCTGGCCACGTTCGCGCAGCAGCGCATGGCGCGAAACCTCATCGCCACGTCGCCGCTCTTCGCCCAGGTGCCGGAGGCCGAGCGGGCGGGGCTGCTGGCGCGCTTCGATTTCAAGGCGCTCGCGCCGGGTGAGCAGGTCATCACCGAAGGCGCGCCGGTGCAGGGCCTGGTGCTGGTGCTGGCCGGCGAGCTCGTCGTGCAGAAAGAAGATCCCGGCGGCGGCATGGTGAGCCTCTCCATCCTCCGTGAGGGCGACATCGCCGGTGAGATCTCGCTGCTCAAGGGGCTGCGCGCGACGGCGACGGTGGCCGCGAGCCGCAAGACCGCGGTGGCGACGTTGAGCCGCCCCAACTTCGAGGCGCTGCTCAAGGCGCACCCCAAGCTGCGCGACTACCTCGACGAGCTGTCTGATCGCCGGCTCAAGCGCATCGGCGAGGCCATGCGGCCCGCAGAGATCCTCGACGCCGACGAGCTCGTCGTGGAGTCGCCGTGAACGGCCGCTCTGTCGCCGGCGCGGTGCTCGCGCTGGCGGTGGGCGTGGCGGTCTACGCGCTGTGGCCGAAAGAGAAGCTGTTGCCGGAAGACGAGGTGCGGCAGCTCATCGGTCAGATGGTGGCGGCCGGCGAGAAGCGGGACCCACAAGGCGTGGTGGAAGGGCTTCACGACGCGTTTCGTGGGCCTGCGGGCAGCGACAAGCAGCAGGTCGAGCAGCTGTTGCTGGGTCAGTTCTTTCGGGCACAGCAGGTCGTGGTGATGAACCCGATGCTGGACGTCACGGCGTCGTCGCCCACCACCGTGCACTTCAAGGGCACCTTCGTCTTTGCCCGCGACGGCGCGTCGCCCGACGCCAGCCGCTACGAGATCGAAGGCGACGCCGAGAAGGCCGACGGCGAGTGGAAGATCGTCTCGGCCAGCTGGAACCGCTGAAACGACAACGGGCCGCCCGAAGGCGACCCGCTGGGTGCTGCGTCGTGAAGCGACCGCTTACTGAATGAGCGGCTTCGCCTCTTCGACCCACAGCTTGGCCACGTCCTTCTGGTTGGCCGCCTTGAGGCGCTTCTCGACGTCGGTCAGCACGTCGTTCAGCTTCTCGCGGGGCTCCTGCTTGGCGCGCATGCGGGTGAGGGCGAACGCGTAGTTCTGGCAGGCCGGGCCCCACTCCTTCTTCTCGAAGAGGATGTCGCCCATCGCCATGTAGGCCTCAGGCAGCGTGCCCGTGCCGTCCGGCGGGGTGATGTCCTGGAGCAGCTCGGCGGCCTTGTCGAACTCCTTCTTCTCGATGAGGAGCGCGCCCTTCGCGTAGTACGCGCGGCTCAGGTTGAGCGACTTGGCCTCGATGGCCTTGTCGTAGGCGGCCATGGCCTCGTCCTGCTTGCCCGCGGCCTTGAGCACGTCACCGCGCGCCAGCCAGTAGCGGTCGTCGCGGTCGAGGTAGATCTCTTCCTTGCCGTCGGCCGTCGCGTTCTTCACCGACTTGAAGACGCCTTCGTACTTCGTCAGCAGACCCATGGCCGCGTCGCCGAGGCCGGCCTTCTGCAGCGCCGCGGCGCCTTCGAAATAGAACACCGGCGCGGTGGGCGCCTTGGTGACGGTGGCGTCGAACGCGGCGGCGGCGTTGGGGTCCTTCTTGGCGGCGAGCGCCATCGCCTTGGCGTGCAGCGCCCACGCGTCGTCGGGGTTCTTCGCGAGCGAAGCGTCGGCGGCCTGAATCGCCGCGTCGTACTGCTCCTGGATGTTGAGGATCAGCGCGCCGATGGCGGCCGCGCGGGCCTTCTGCGGCTCCGAGAGCTCGCTCTCACGCGCCATGACTTCCTTGATGATGTTCTCAGCGTCGCCGACGCGGTCCTTCTTCTGCACGCGCGCCAGCGCGAGGCCGAGGCGGGCGCGGAAGTGCTCCGGGTTCTGACCGGTCGACTTGGTGAAGACGTCGATGGCGCCGGGCGTACCGGCCTCGACGAGCTCCTCGCCCCAGGCCGACGCGTAGTTCATGTCCTTCCAGGCCTTGTCCATCGCGGCCTTCAAGCCGCTGCCGGCCAGCTTGAGGTTGCCCTGCTTCTTCAGCGCGACGGCCTGCGCGTAGAAGATGCGCGCGCCCGAGCCGCCCTTCTTGCGGAGCTCTTCGACGAAGTCTTCGGCGCCCTTGGCGTTGCCCGCGGCGACCATGTGCAGCGCTTCCGCGCCGTAACGATCTTCGCCCTGCGAGTTCAGCGTCTTCGCCTTCTCGAGGTACTCCTTGGCCTTCGCTTCGGCGCCCGCCTCGCGGTGGATCTGCCAGAGGTCGGTGTACGCGGCGGCGAGGAACGCGTTGGGATCCTGCGAGTTGGGATCCTTCGACAGCGCCTCGTCAGCGGTGGCGATCGCCTTCTTCACGTCGGCGAGGTTGCCCTTGACCGCCGTCTGACGCGCTTGCGTCATCAGCTCGGCGATCTCCTTCTTGTTGTTACCGCGGCGGACCATGAAGAAGACCGCGCCGAACAACACCGCACCGACGATGACGATCTGCACGAGTGCCGAGCCAAAGCTCTCGCGCTTCTTCCAGTTCGTGTTCTCAGTGCCTTCGCTAGCCATGGTGACGCCTCGTGTAGTCGAACGTAAACCTGCGGAAGCGCGGCGATATATCGGCCGGTCCGGAGGGGGTCAACGAGTGATGTGAAACGGTGTGCGAGGGCGTGGCTCAGATGCCGGAGGCGATCTTCCACTCGTTCTCGTCGACGCGCTTGAGCAGCATCTGCTTGATGTCGTTCTCGCTCTGCGTGCGGCTGCTGTACTCGGGCATCTTGAACGACACCTGGTAGCTGTAGGTGACGCGCGCCATCTTGTCTTCGGTGTCGAACTCGATGCGCCGCACGGTGACCTCCAGCTTCATGTCGGTCACCTTCGACATGCGGTTGGTGAGGCGGTCCTTGAGCGACTTGTAGTCGAGGTCGTCGTCGGGGTGCGCGCTGCCGCCGTCGTCGCGGAACGACGGGTCGACGAGCTGGTAGATGCCTTCGACGTTCCGCGCTTCGACCGCCGTCCGGTACTTGCGGACGACCTCGAGGATGGCCTGCGTCTCGGTGGTGTCATCGATGTCGGTGCCGGGGATCTTCTTCGGCGCGCACGCGCTGAGCGCGACGGCGAGGACGACGACGGGAAGAAGCAGCGTGCGCATCGGTAGTGTCACTCCAAGACGGTTTGACGGAGCCACCTGCGCTCCGGTTGCCAAAATGTCAGTTCGTCCTCGCCCAACCCCACGAAACCGCGAACTGCGCGCGGCAATTTGCAGACGCCGTGCCGTTTGTCACGGAAAGGCGAAAGCGCAGCGGGCCACCCAATCGCGGTGGCGCGGCTCGGTGGCCAGCGTGGTGACGGTGTCGCAGCGGCCGAGCGCGAAGGCGGCCTCGATGGCGAGCCGCCGCGTCTCGCGCTCGAGCGTGGGGGGCGGGGCCATCGTCAGCACCGCCTCGAGGTGCGGCAGCGCTTCGGCCGACGCGCCCAGTTGCTGGAGCTTGCGGCCCAGGAGGTAACGCACCGGCAACGTGTCGCCCGCGTCGCGCAGCGCCAGCAACTTGAGCGCCTCGTCATCAGCGGTGAAGAAGCGCTGCACCGCGGCGAGGTCGGCGCCGCTGGCGCGCACGCGAGCGGTGCGATCGACAGCCGGTGAGACGTCGCGCTCGATGACGCCGGCCCACAGCTTCAGCGCGAGGGGCGTGTCATTCATCTCGACGGCGAGGTCGGCGCGCGTCAGCGCCGCTTCGGCCCACGGAGAGGGCTCCTCGGCCAACCGCTTGAGTTCGGCGTCGAGCAACGTGGCGGCCGCGTCGGGCCGCGACAGGCGACGCAGCGCGCCCGCTTCGGCCAACACGTGCGACGGCTCTTCAGGCTGCAGCGCGCGGCAGCGGGCGAAGAGCGCCAACGCCCCGTCAGGGTCCTCCCGCAGCGCGGCCCGGGCGTCGCCGGCGAGGCGGCCGACCTCTCGCGCGCAGGGTCGATCGAACAAGCTCCCGCGGCGGAAGCGCGCGAAGGCCTGGTTCACCGCAGCAGGCTCCAGCGGCACGGTGTCGAGGAAGGCCTGGTAGTCGGCGACGAGCGCGGCCAGCGTCGTGCCGTACGCGGCCTCGAAGTCGCCGTCGCGGTACAGCGCGCGCAGCTTGTCGCGGCCGTGCGTGTCCGCGAGGTAGCGCAAGAAGCTCCCGGCGGTGGTGTACGCGCGGCTCGGCGGCGCGCCGTAGAAGCCTTGCGGCGTCATCATCGCCGCGACGTCGGGGAGCAGCCCCTTCTTCTTCATCGCTGCGGCCCACTCGTGCAGCGTGAGCTCGTCGACGGGGTCATCGGCGGCGACAGCGAGCCCTTCGATGACGCCCACGTGCGGCGCGAGGCCGAAGAGGCCGGCGGCGACGCCGAACGGTGGCGCACCCCACGGCGCCGCCATGGCGTGCACCAGCTCGTGCTTGATGACGGGGTGGGGGAAGCCCAGCTCGTTGACGTGCACCTCGCGGCGCCACGGCTTGGCGAACTGCGTGTTGGCGGCCCCGACCAGGCGCTGCTTGTCGGCTGTGCTGGCGTACCACCAGACGTGCACCTTCCCCGGCGGCGCGGCGCCGAAGAACGCCACGTTTTGATGATGACGAAAGCGCAGGTCTCCGAGGATGCGCGACACGCGCTCGTCGTCGAACCCGCGCGGGTAGAACAGCACGAGCTCGTCGGTCTCGACGCGGCCTCCGAGCGCCGCGGCCAACGCCTCGTCATTCATGCGGAAGCCGAGCGCCACGCCCTGAACTTCGATCGCCAGCAGGCTGGCGGCGGCCGCCACCCGCAGTACGCCGCGTGACGAGAGCGCGAGGGCCAGCAACACAGTGCCCAGCCGGAACCAGAGCAGCGCGGGCGTGACGCTCAGGTCTTCGTCGTAGAGCGGCCCGGGCATGAACCCGCCGAGGTGGTTGTACGCGTAGACCTGCGGCCCGAAGACGATCGGCCACGCGGTGTGCACCGCCGAGAGCAAGACGACGCCCAGGTTCGCCAGCAGCGCCGTCCACCAGCGCGACGTCACCGATGCCACCCACGCACCCAACGCCGCCGTCACCAGCGAGGTGGGAATGAGCAAGACCGGCACGAACTGCACGTTGATGAACGGATCGCATGCGGAGCCGAAGCGGGTGCGAAGCACGGCGACTGTCAGCGACGGCAGCGCGGCTGAGACGAGCAGGGCGGCGATGGCACATGTCGAGGTGACGCTGCGCTCGACCGTGCGCGCCGCGTGGGTGGCGAGGCCGAGGCCCGGCAGCCCCAGTAATAAGGACATGCCCGTCGACCACTCGTAGCCGGGCATCGAGAGCAGCGGGAGCCACGTCAAGGCCACGCCCGCGGTGGCGAGCGCGACCCACCAACGACGAATGCCGCGACGCGCGAAGAGCGCCATCACGCGAAACAGGACTTCGCGCATCGGTGACACGTATACTCCCGCGCACAATGGCGGCTGATCAGAAAGCAGGGCCCGAGTCGCGCGAGCACTTCCGTGCGCCCATCGAGCTCAAGGTTGATTACAAGAAGCTCAACTCGTTCTTCGCCGACTACACGAAGAACATCAGCAAGGGCGGGACGTTCATCAAGACCAAGAAGCCGCTGCCCATCGGCACCCGCTTCTTGTTCAAGCTCTCAGTGCCGCAGCGTCAGACGCCGTTCGAGCTGATCGGCGAGGTGGTCTGGTCCACCAACGAAGGTGAAGAGCCCGGCATGGGCATCAAGTTCGTGTACTCCGACGACTCGCAGCGCACCGACTTCGAGAGCGTGGTCGAAGCGCTGATGACGGACTCGCTCGGCGCGGATCTCGCCGGTCGGCTCCTCAACAAGTCGATGAAGACGTGAATCGCCTCGTCCTCTGCGCGGCCATCGCGCTGGTGGCGTGCGAGTCGCTGGGCAGCAAGCCCGCACCGCCGCCACCGCCCGTCGCGGCGAAACCTCCGCCGCCTCCTCCGGTCGAGAAGCCGGCGCCAGACATCACCGCGCAGGACTACGCGATGCCGGCGCTGCCGCACCGTCGCGTGACGCTGACCGACGCGCGTGGCGGCAAGCACGTGGTCGACGCCGAGGTCGCCAGCACGCGCGATCAACGCACGCGCGGCCTGATGTGGCGCACCGTGCTGCCGGAAGGCACCGGCATGCTGTTCATCTTCGAGCAGGAAGAATGGCTCTCGTTCTGGATGCGGAACACCCTCATCCCGCTCGACATGATCTTCGCGCGCGCCGACCTCACCATCGTGGGCATCGTCGAGAACGCCGAGCCGAAGACGCTCAGCCCGCGCACGCCGGGCAACGTGCGATCGCAGTACGTGCTCGAGGTGCCGGGCGGCTGGGCGGCGAAGGTCGGCCTCAAGCCGGGCAGCAAGCTCGAGGTCGAAGCGCTGGGCTCGCTGACGCCCACGCCGTAGCAATCGCCCGGGCGCAGCCCCTCGTCGGCGAGCTTCTCGGGCGGCGGGCCAGCTTCACGACTCCTTGATCGGCTCTGTGTTCGCGATCGCCGCGTCGCTCGACGTCACTGGCACGACGGCCTGCAGCTCCGTCGCCACCACCGCGTCGTGCTTCGCCGTCTCGAGCGCGCCCAGCTCGGCGGCCGTCGCGACCTCGTGACCCAGCTTCGCTTCGTCGCTCTGCGCCAACGCCAGCGCGTTGAGCTTTCGTGCGACGGCTGACATCTCGGCGGCGCGCACGGTGGCGTGCGTCGAGCGCATGCCGATGAGCGCCACGCGGGCACGCTCGAGCAGCGCCACCTGCGACTTGAGCCGCGCCAGCACGCGCTCGCGCTTGAGTCGCAGCTCGGCGAGGCGCTCCAGCTCTTCTTCGAGGGACTTCGCCGCGTTCTCGAGCTGTTGCCGCGCCACCGCGTCGCGCGCCGCCTTCGCGCTGCGCTGCAGCTCGCCGATCTCCTTCTGCAGCTCGGCGTGCGCGCTCTCATGCACCTGGGCTTCCACGCCGGCCCATTCGCCCGCGAGGTCTGCGGCTTCCTTCGTCAGCTTCGAGAGCGTGCGCGCGAGCTCCTCACGCGCCGGGTCGCGCGGCAGCGCCGCCAGCTGGACGCCGGCCTGACGGTAGAGCGACAGCGCGCGCGTCATCTGCTGCGCGAACTCACCCGAGAGCGAGGGCAGCAGCTCGTCGACGCGCGCCTCGACGGGGTCCGACTTGAGCGCGACGTGTGAGGCGAGCGAGCCCAGCCCCGCGAACAGCGCCACGACCACGCCGCTCGCCGCGAAGTTCAGCAGGGCGGGCGTCGACATGTCCTGCAGCCGCGCCGAGAGGATCTTCGCGACCTCGGTGCCCGCGACCGCGAGGCCGCCCGTCGCGAGCGCGGTGACGCCGTAGTGCAGTGGCCCGGGGCGATCGCTGCCCACGCTGCCTTCTTCTCCGCGCTCGGCGAGGCGTGACTTCACCATCAGCGCGCCGGCGATCGCGCCCGCCATGCCCACCGTCCACGCCGCCGAGAAGCCGAAGAGCCAGGGCAACGCCGGCAAGACGACCGAGAGGCCGGTGAGCAGCAGGCGATCGGTTCGGTCTCCGCGCACACAGGCCAGCGACGTGGCGACGATGGCCAGGAACGCGAGCGGCACCGGGAGGTGCAGCCGGTTGGCGAGGAAGGCGAGGACGCCCGCGCCGGCGCCGGCGGCGAGCGCCCGCGTGACGTTGCGCTCGAAGGCCTCTCTGTCTTGCAGCTGAATCACGGCGGTGTTCGACATGGCTCGCTTTCCGCTCTCAGTAGATGTTCATCGGCTGCGCCGACCCCGAGGGATGAAGCATGGTGCCAA
>CAYWON010000092.1:25965-28011 GCA_964459885.1 uncultured Archangium sp. | reverse complement strand
ACGTTGGGCATGCCGACCTCGTCGAGGTGATCCGCCGGCACGCAGCCCATGAACGTGCCCCACTTCGCGCTGCGCACGGTGACGAGGCCATCGCTGACGTCGGCGGGCAGACCCCACTCGGTGGCGACGACGACGCCCGAGAAGAGCGGCAGGAGGATGTCGACCTTCCACCACTGGTTGTCGTGCACGCCGTCGTCGCAGACGCCGACGCCGGTGTGGAGGTTCGACCGGCCGGCCCACGAGAGGTACCTGACGTGGGGGTCGTCGAGGTACGTGCGGTTGAAGTCGGCCATCGTGGCTTCGGTCATCTGCTCGAGCTGCGCGCGCAGCTGCGTGTCGGTCTCGACGTCGTAGACGGTGCGGGCCAGCAGCGTGGCGAGGCCTTCGAAGACGCCGCGGCTGACGCTGTCGGGCAGCGCGTTCGACGTGCCGGTGGCGACGTTGGCGACGCGCGTGCCGCGGTGCGGAGTCGAGACGGTGACGAGCGTGGCGATGACGTCGCCGCGCGCGAGGCCCTGCGGGCTGATCAGCAGCCGTGAATCAAGGCCGCCCTGGCTGTGGGCCACGAGGTTGAGCTTCTCGGAGTTGCTCGCCGCGAGGATGTCGTCGAGCGCGTCTGACAAGGCAGCGGCGCGCGCGGCGCTCGAGTCGAAGGGCGGCAGCACCACGCGGTAGACGTCTTCACCGCGGGCCGTGAGGTCCTGCACGGTGTTGCCGAAGTAGTCCATCGAGGCACCAGCGATGCGCAGCGCATCGAAGCCGGCCATGCCGTGCACGAAGACCACCGGGTACGGCGGGCCACGGCGAGTCGGGGGCGGCGGCAGCTCCGGCAGCGGCGCTTCGGGCGTCGGCGTCGTCATCTGCGGCGGCGGCATCGTCACCGTTTCGGGCTCTGGCGGTGGCGGCGTGGTGGTCGGCACTTCCTGAAGGCGGTCGCCACCACACGCGGTGAGGACGACGGCGCTGATCAGAAGAGCGGAGCGGGTCATGCGGCGCGCGACCCTACAAGATGTGTGGTGACGGGAGACAGGGTGGGTCTGCGCTTCGTCACTTCGACGCGACGAGCAGGTTGGTGCTGGCGGCGAGCGGTAGACACCGTATCTACTGCGCGCCCCGCGCTCGGCGTTCGGGCGCTTCATCGGGGAGTACCAGACATGAGAGTGAATCACCGTTGGGGACTGACGGGGCTCGTGGCCTTCGTCGTGGTGGCGGCGTGTGGCCCGGATCACGCGAATCCGACCGGGACGGGCGCGACGTTGACCGAGGAGGTCGGCACGAACGGCGGGTCGATTGAGCTTGAAGGAACGAAGCTCGACATTCCCGCAGGCGCGCTGCCGATGGGGAAGAGCATCACGGTGACGTCGTCTCCGGTGGCGGCGCCGATGGAGTACGAGAGCTTCTCGCCCGTCTACAAGTTCGAGCCGGAAGGCCTCGAGTTCTCGAAGCCGGTGAAGATCGAGATGCGCGCGATGACCGCGGGTGGCTCGAAGCTCGTCATCTTCTGGACGAAGAAGGGCAACCCCAACGAGTACGAGGAGCTGCCGTCTACGCAGGCGGGCGACCTGGTCACGGCTGAGGTGACGCACTTCTCGAGTGGCTTCATCGGCGAGTCGCTGGGTGGCGCGGTCGATGCGGGCATTGGCGGCGGCTCGGCTGACAGCGGCATCGGTGGCGGCGCGGGTGGTGGCACCGCGCAAGACGCGGGCAACGGCGGCGGAACTGCGACGGGCGGAGGCTCAGGCGACGACGCGGGTCTCGGCGGCGGCACGGGCACGACCGGCGGTGGCACTGCGACGGGTGGCGGGTCGGCGACGGGCGGCGGCACCGCGACGGGCGGTGGTTCTGCGGTCGGTGGTGGTGCGGCGACTGGCGGCGGTTCCGGTGTCGATGGTGGTGCCGGCGGTGGCGCTGCGACTGGCGGTGGTTCAGCAGTCGGCGGCGGGTCGGGCACGACCGGTGGCGGTGCGGCGACCGGTGGTGGTTCCGGCGTTGATGGTGGTGCCGGCGGTGGCGCTGCGACTGGCGGTGGTTCAGCAGTCGGCGGCG
>CAYWON010000092.1:0-25865 GCA_964459885.1 uncultured Archangium sp. | reverse complement strand
GATGGTGGTGCCGGCGGTGGCGCTGCGACTGGCGGTGGTTCAGCAGTCGGCGGCGGCGCGGGCACGACTGGCGGCGGTTCTGCGCTCGGCGGTGGTGACGGCACGACCGGCGGTGGTTCCGGAATTGATGGTGGTCCGGGCGGTGGCGTCGGCGGCGGCTCAGCGATCGGCGGCGGCGCGGGCACGACCGGTGGTGGCGCGGCGACCGGCGGCGGTTCTGCGCTCGGCGGTGGTGACGGCACGACCGGCGGTGGTTCCGGAATCGATGGTGGTCCGGGCGGTGGCGTCGGCGGCGGCACTGCGACTGGCGGCGGCTCAGGCACGACCGGTGGTGGCGCTGCGACGGGTGGCGGCTCCGGCTTCGGTGGCGGTGTTGCCACCGGCGGTGGTGACGGCACGACAGGCGGAGGTTCCGGTCTCGATGGCGGTGCTGGCGGTGGCGGTGGTTCAGCGGTCGGCGGCGGCGCGGGCACGACGGGCGGAGGTTCCGGCTTCGGCGGTGGCGCTGCGACGGGTGGTGGCTCCGGCTTCGGCGGCGGTGTCGCGACGGGCGGTGGCGCTGCGACGGGCGGCGGCTCCGGGGTTGATGGCGGTGCGGGTGGTGGCGCTGCGACGGGTGGTGGCTCCGGCTTCGGCGGCGGCGTTGCGACCGGCGGTGGCACCGCGACGGGCGGCGGCTCCGGCTTCGGTGGTGGCGTTGCGACCGGCGGCGGCGCCGCGACGGGCGGCGGCTCCGGTGTTGACGGCGGTGCTGGCGGTGGCGGTGGTTCAGCGATCGGCGGCGGCGCGGGTACGACGGGCGGAGGTTCCGGCTTCGGTGGTGGCGTTGCGACCGGCGGTGGCGCCGCGACGGGTGGCGGCTCCGGCTTCGGCGGTGGCGTTGCGACCGGTGGTGGCGCTGCGACGGGTGGCGGATCCGGCGTTGACGGTGGTGCGGGTGGTGGCGCCGCGACGGGCGGTGGCTCCGGCTTCGGTGGTGGTGTTGCGACCGGCGGTGGCGCCGCGACGGGCGGCGGCTCCGGGTTCGGTGGTGGCGTTGAGACCGGCGGTGGCGCTGCGACGGGCGGCGGCTCCGGCTTCGGTGGCGGCGTTGCGACCGGCGGTGGCGCCGCGACGGGCGGCGGCTCCGGCTTCGGCGGCGGCGTTGCGACCGGCGGTGGCGCTGCGACAGGTGGCGGTTCCGGCGTCGACGGTGGGCCGTGACCGCCCTCCGGCACGCTCATCAATCAGTGCGCCTGACGGACTGATGAATCCGACGGCGGGCACGCACGGTGCCTCCCGTCGTCGCTGAGCCGCTACGCTGTCGCCGTGACGCAAGCGCAACGGGGCGGGGTGCGGTGGTTGGTCTTCGGTGGGCTCGCGCTCGCGGTGGTCTGCGTCGCGAGCAGCTTGGCGCTCGCGAAAATGGGCCCACGGGCGCGGCGGGTGCTGTCGTCCACGCCGGTCGAGAACGGCGCACGCGTCGAGACAGCGAAGTGGACGCTGACGTTCCCGTCGGCGGAATGGCGTCGTCTCAATCCAGGCGCGCGGCGCTCACTGCCATCGTCGAAAGAGGACGCCTTCGTGCACGTGCCCTCCGGCGCTTTGCTCACCGTTGAAGGCGTCGTGAGCGAGAAGGGGCAGTACTCGACGCTCGCCCTCGCCGACGCGATGGTTCAACAGCAGCGCCGCACCGGCACCGACCTCGAGGTCGTCTCGAGCTCGACGTTCGAGACCTGCGGCGTCGACGGCGAGCTGCGCGAACTCCGGGTGACGCGCAACAAGCGGCGCTTCCTCTTCGTCGAGGCGACCTACGTCGGCTACTGGCGCGGCTACTCCGTCAGCGCGTGGATTGAGGCGCAGGACGCCGCCGAGTTCGCGGGTGAGCTCCGCAAGGCCGCCACTGCCTTCTGTCCGGTCGACGACGTCTTCAGCCGCGAGTGGCTGCGGAACTTCTCAATCAGCTACCACGACGAGCGCCTGCGCGACGTGGTCCTCGCGCGCGAAGGTGAGACCGTCGAGGCCCTCAACCAGCGGCTGCTGTTGCTCCATACCCATGGCCTCAAGCGACTCAGCCGACGTGAGCTGGTGCGCCACGTGGAGCTGATGTTGGCGTTGACGCGCGACGCCGACGTCACGACGTGCCGCAACGTCTGGCGCTGGGACCTCGCCAGCCTCGAAGCGCGCCTCGCGACGCGGCCCGTCGACGAGATGCGTGACTGGTACCGAATCGCGCGACACGCGCAGTTGGCGGAACTCGAAGACACCTGGGCCGACGACGCCGTCGCGCGCGTCGCCGTCAGAGACGCAGGCGACGCGCCGTTGCCGACGGCGCTGCTCGAAGCAGCGCGCCGGAACCTGCTGAGCGACGCGTCGCCCGGCGCCCTGTGCACCGACGCGACGATGCTCATCGAGTACGCGCTCGCCCTTCCTTCGGACGACCGCGACGCGCTGCTGCGTGGCGTCACCTGGTACGAGGACTGACGGCTACGGACACGCGCGGCGGCATTGACCGAACGCCACTCCACAGGTTGCCGCGCACTGCATGCAGTCGCCGTACGACGCGCGCGTGCACGCGGCTTCGCACTGGGTCCGTTCGCTGGCGCAGGTGTCGACGCAGCTGCCGACGCCCGCGTCGACGACGCCGGCGTCTGACGGGCACTGCTCGACCTCATCGCCTGCGTGCTTGGCGTTGCACGCGTCGGGGCAGAACGCCGTGAGGTCGACGAGCGGGTCGACGCCACCGTCCGCATCGGCGCAGACGGTCGGCGACGGTTCTGTGTCGAGCGCGCCGCCGCAGGCCTTGAATGACGCGCAGTTGCTCATCGAGCAGCGGGCGTCTGGTGGCGGGCACTCGCTGCAGGCACTCCCGCGCGCGCACTCCGGACGCATCGCTCGGTTGCAGCACAGACTGTCGCAGCACCCGGTGCCGCAGGTGTTGCCGTAGCCACATCCGTCGAAGCAGTAGCCGCAGTCGTAGACGGTCGGCGCGCACGAGACCTCCTGCATCGACGTGAGCGTGCAGCCAGGACCCTCGCTGATGGGTCGAAGCTCGCACCACACGCTCGCGCAGACCTGGCTGCATTCCTCAATCGTGAGCGCTGTTCCCGGCGCCAACGCCGTGGAGACTGACACTTGCGCGCCGCAACTCCCGCTGCTGCACGTCCCCGCATCAGGGACAGTCGGCACGATGCGCGGCGGCGGCTTGCACCCCAACAGCGCGACCAACACCAGCAAGACACTCCGATGCTTCATTCCCCGACAGCCTCTCTCGAACCCACGCCCGGCCGGCCGGTTCATTCGCCTTCGTAGCTGAGCATGCGTCGACTGACGACTGAGGCGCGCCTACGGACACGCGCGGCATTGACCGAACGCCACGCCACAGGTTGCCGCGCACTGCATGCAGTCGCCGTACGACGCGCGCGTGCACGCGGCTTCGCACTGGGTCCGTTCGCTGGCGCAGGTGTCGACGCAGCTGCCGACGCCCGCGTCGACGACGCCGGCGTCTGACGGGCACTGCTCGACCTCATCGCCTGCGTGCTTGGCGTTGCACGCGTCGGGGCAGAACGCCGTGAGGTCGACGAGCGGGTCGACGCCACCGTCCGCATCGGCGCAGACGGTCGGCGACGGTTCTGTGTCGAGCGCGCCGCCGCAGGCCTTGAATGACGCGCAGTTGCTCATCGAGCAGCGACGGTCGGGCGCAGGGCAGGCGCCGCAGTAGCTCCCGCGCTCGCACTCTGGACGCATCGCTCGGTTGCAGCACAGACCGTCGCAGCAGCCGGTGCCGCAGCTGTTGCCGGAGCCACACCTGTCGAAGCACTCGCCGCCGCAGTCGTAGCTGGTCGGCTCGCAGCTGACCTCCTTCATCGACCTGAGCCTGCAACCGGGGCTTGAGCCGCCGATTCGTGAGTTGCACCAGAGGCCCGCGCAGACCTGCGCGCACTCTTCGTCGGTGAGCTCCGTGCCTGGCGTCAGGGCTGTGGTCACCGCGACGGTGAACGGGCCCCCGCAGGTTGCGGCGCTGCACGACCCCGCATCGGGGACAGTCGGCACGATGCGCGGCGGCGGCTTGCACCCCAACAGCGCGACCAACACCAGCAAGACACTCCGACGCTTCATTCCCCGACAGCCTCTCTCGAACCCCACGCCCGGCCGGCCGGTTCCTTCGCCTTCGTAGCTGAGCGCGCGCCGTCGCGTCGACCTCACAGCGCGTTCATGCGCTTGATGACCTCGTCGGTAACGTTCACTTCGGTCGCCGCCCAGGGCACCGCCGCGACGTCGAGCACCGCCTGGTAGTGACGCTCTTTCGCCAGCGCGTCGAGCACACCACCGAGCGGCTTCATCATCGCCGCGGTCTCGCTCGCCTCGAGGTCCTTGAGCTCCTGCTGCGCGGTGTCGAGCTGCGCTTTGAGCGCCGTCAGGTCCTCGGCGATCTTCCGGCGCTTCACGTCGTCGTCGCCGGCGTTCTCGACCTCGACCTTCAGTCGCGCCTGCTCGGTGTTGAGCGCCGTCTGCCGCTCGTCGAAGCGTGCCTTGAGTCGGGCCTTCGCTTCGAGGCCCTGCTTGCACTCGACCAGCGCGCGCTGAACGTCGACGACCGCGAAGCGAGGTTCACTCTTTGCGCACGATGCACAGACGACGAGCGTGATGAGCAGCGAGACGAAGCGCATCGGGGTGCGTTGCATGAAGCGGAGTGTCGTTCAGTTCAGGGGCTTGCGGGGTGTGTAGGTGAGTGTGGTATCGGCGCGCGCCATGCGCCTTCGTCTGCTCGCAGCACTTCTCTTCGTCGTCGGTTGCGGTGCGCCTGATCTCGAGCCCGACAGCGGGACCACAGGTGGTGGCGTCGCGACCGGTGGTGGCTCAGCGACGGGCGGTGGCTCGGCGAGTGGTGGTGGTGACGCGACGGGCGGTGGTGACGCGACGGGCGGTGGTGACGCGGCTGGCGGTGGCGCGGCCACGGGTGGTGGCGTGGCGACGGGCGGTGGAACTGCGACCGGCGGTGGAGCTGCGACGGGCGGCGGCACGGCGACCGGTGGCGGAGCTGCGATGGGCGGCGGAACCGCGACGGGTGGTGGATCTCCGACGGGCGGTGGAACTGCGACGGGCGGTGGAACTGCGACGGGCGGCGGATCAACGACGGGTGGTGGCGCCGCGACGGGTGGCGGAACGGCCGCCGGCACCGAGCTGAACCCCGCGTGGATTGGCGGCGCCTGCACCAGCTCCTCAACCTGCAACGCGCCCGGCTACACCTCGACGGCCACCTGCAACACCGACGCGCAGGGCTTCACCAACGGCTTCTGCACGCAGAGCTGCACACTCAGCGGCAGCTCGTACGTCTGCCCCGACGCGGCGCAAATTGGCGGCACCACGGGCAACACCATCACGCGCTGCATCTCGGGCAACGGCCTGCCGCAGTGCGTGGCCGAGTGTGACTTCAACCAGTCGGCCACCGGTTGCCGCCCCGGCTACAGCTGCGTCCTTCGTCAGCGGTACATGCAGAGCACGCGCATCTTCAAGGTGTGCCTGCCTGATCAAGGCCAGCGCTGGCCAGGCGAGTCCGCGCCCGCCAACGACATCGGCCAGTCGTGCTCGAGCGACGCCAGCTGCGCGCACAACTCGTGCCTCAACACCTCGGGCGGCATGTGCACGAAGACCATGTGCGACTTCACCGGCTGCCCGTCAGGCTCGGCGTGCTTCGGCACCGGCATGGGGCAGAGCGCGTGCTTCAAGACCTGCACCGCTTCTTCTCAGTGCCGTCAGAGCGAAGGCTACGTCTGCGACCCGCAGTACAACGTGTGCCTGCCCGGTACGAGCGGCGGCGGTTCGTGGAACAGCGCGGTCGGCGCGAGCGACTGCATGACGGCGTGGGGCACCAACGGCAGCGGCCTCTCACCGTGCGACACCACGAAGGACGACTACATCGTCATCCGCAAGAGCGCGCGCGACGTCGCGCTGTGCCGCATGGGCGTGCTGGTCAGCAACTTCCAGGGCGGCCTCGGCTTCGCGCCCGTCGGCGACAAGCAACAGGAAGGCGACGGCAAGACCCCCGAAGGCGTCTTCTACGCGGCGTCGCTGCTGCCGAACTCCAGCTACTACAAGGCGTGGCTCTTCTCGTACCCGGACAAGGCCGACGCCGTGCGCGGCCTCTCGACGGGCCTCATCACGCAGGCGCAGAAGAACGCCATCGACACCGCGCAGGACAATTGCGCCGTGCCTCCGCAGACGACGCAGCTGGGTAGCTACGTCGAGTTGCACGGGCGCGGTGGCACGAGCGACTGGACGCTGGGCTGCGTGGCCGTCGCCGACAGCGCGGTCGACCAGATGTGGGCCACCATCGGGCTGCGCGACACCATCGTCATTCTTCCCTGACGCGCGGCTGGCAGCCGGTCAGTCGTTCTTGTCGGCGTGGTGCCACCACGCCAGCGCCAGCGAGGCCAGCGTCAAGCTGTCGAGCGACTCGATGGTGAAGCCCTCGAGCTCGTAGAAGAGCGTGGCGTGCGAGACGACGAACTGCGCCGCGAGCGCGGGGCGACCCTGGTCGTCGGCCCACACCACGTACGGCGCTGGCACGCCGGTGCCGTCGAAATGGCCGCGCCGCAGCGTGAAGCGCCGTTCGCCCACGCGCAGCTCGCCGTTCCAACAAGTCGGGTCGCTGCTGAACATCGCCGACGGCTTCGCGGTGTTGGCCGCGCAGTCTCTCCGCCCTGGCGCGAGCGTCAGCTGCGCTGCGTGCGCGTCATCACCGACACAGATGAAGCTGGTGACGGGCAGCTCCGGCGCGGTGGGCCGCGTGCGGCAGCGCAGCGCCTGGTCGCCAAGCGACACCTCGAAGGCGAAGTCGCCGGCGGTGAGCCACCAGCCGCGGTGACTCCACTCGGTGTCGACCGCGAGCTTGACCTCGCGGCCGTCGCTCAGCGACCAGCGCAGCGGTGCGCTCGAAAACAGTGGCGGGGGAATGACCATCGCTTCGAAGCTCGAGTGGTCTTCTTCAACGGGGAACCCCGCCGGCCGAACGGCGGCACACGACGAGAGGAAGACCGCCAGCGCGACTCGCAGCATGGGTGCCGGGCGTCATACCCACGCGGTCCGGCGGCGCCACGCGAAGTTCGTCCTTCGAGGCGCGCGCAGCCCCACTCCCTCAGGAGAACTTTGATGCGACGTGTGCTCGTGCTGGGTGTCTTCGGTGTCTGTCTCGGCGGTTGTGCGTCGACGTGGTCGTCAGCGGCCTACCGCGCGCAGTACGTGCCGCTGGGTGACGACCTCCGACATCGCGCGCGGGCCGACGACGCGGCGGCGGTCTTCCGGCAAGACGCGTCCTCCGGCTTCATCGATGGCATCGACGTGTACGTCTCGGCGGTGCCGGCTGTGCTGCAGGTCGAGCACGGCACGGTGTCGGTGAAGGCCGGCGCCGACGCCCAGCTGCTCGGCGCGGTCTTGTTGTCGACAGGCTTCGAGGTGCCCGCTGGCCGCGACATGGTGCCCATCGTGCAGAAGGCGGCGCGCGCCTTCTCGGCCAACGTCGCGTTCTGTCCGCGGCGCGACGGGCTGTCTGACTCGTACTGGCGTTGCTACCTGGTGCGCGCCGCGCCGGGTGCTGTCGCGCCGCCGACGCACATGGTGATTCCGGGCGCGTGAGGTCTCAGCCCGGCGTCGTCACCGACTGAAGGTCTGGCTGCAGCTCGGGGTCTCGCTCCCGAGGAACAGGTCGGTCAGCGTCAGCTGCCCCGCGTCGAGCGACCAGTGGCCGGTGCCGTCGAACGCCGTCGGCGCGGTGATGTTGCCGCCGGTGCGCGCGAACGAAATCTCGTCGTTCGCGCCCACGCGCCACACGCCCCAGAAATCGACGTAGCGCTCGAAAGGAACCCACGTGAGCTGAAACGCGCCGTCGGCGCCGAGCACCAGCTCTCCGACGGGTTGGTAGGCGCCGAGCGAACCGCCGTCGCACGACTGACGACTGACCTCGTGCCACGTACCCGCGAGCGCCGCGTTGGCGCGGATGGACACCGCCACGCCGCCGCTGATGACGGTCGAGCCCACGCGCGCCTCGAGCGCGATGAGCGAGCCTTCAGGCACCGCACCGACCGCCAGCCTCGCTCGCCCCGGCGCTGTCTCAGTGATGACGGCGTCGACCGGCGAGACGACAGACCACCTCGCGCAGACGGGCTCGTCGTGGAACGAGTAGCAGCAGTCCAGCCGGCGCAGCGCGAGGTCCACCTCACTGCCCGCGACGACCTGCGGCACCGTGGTGTCGGTGGGCGCCTGGCCCGCGCCCACCATTACCCAGCGCCCCGAGAGCTGCTCCGTGCAGCTGCCTGCATCAACGCCTCCATCCATTCCCGCGTCGGGGCCGTTCACTTCGGCCGGCACGCTCCCGTCGGGCTCGTCGAGTGCTGGCGGTGGCTGCACGCAGCTTGAGAGCAGCAGGACGAGCAGGGCGACTCGCATGGCGTGGGTCTACCCATATCGGCTGCGACGCGTCTCGCGGGACTCAAGCGTTGGTGCGGGCAGGGTTCTTCGTGAGGTCTTGCGCGAGCATGACGAGGATTCCGCTCGGGCCGCGCAGGTACGTCAGCCGATACAGGTCGCGGTAGTTCGCGACGCCCCGCAACGGCAAGCACCCGTGCCGCGCCGCGACCGTGAGCGCCGCGTCGAGGTCGTCGACCGAGAACGCCACGCGGTGCATGCCGATCTCGTTCGGCAGCGTCGGCTCGGTCTCGATGGCTGCAGGGTGCACGTACTCGAAGAGCTCGAGCCGACCGGAACCGTCTGGGGCCGCGAGCATCGCGATCTTCGCGTGGTTGCCGTCGAGGCCGACCGCGGTGTCAGTCCACTCGCCGCGCACCTCGTCGCGGCCGATGACCGTGAGGCCGAGGTCGGTGAAGAAGGCGATCGCCGCTTCTATGTCGCGAACGGCGATGCCGACGTTCTCAAGCTTGATGGTCATGCGACGAGGCTACACGTCGCGCGGCGTCAGGGGCCCACGCCGGCGTCGGCGGCCATCGGGCACACCGCGTCGCTGAGCGCCACCGGCGTGCGTGCCGTCTCACACAGCGTGCGCGCGGTGTTGGTGCACGGCAGGTCATTCCAGAAGCCGTCAGGGCGCAGCGAGCCGCAGTCTTCGCCGCCGGTGCCCGCGTTGTCGGGCTGCAGCATTCCCCAGTTGGTCCACTCGAGCGGCGCGCCGTTTCCACGCCACGTGCCCTCGGTGGCGCGGTCGTCCAACGCGAACCACGAAGCGCCGGGCAGCCCCGCAGTCAGCGCCGCGTTCTCGGCCGCGCTGTTGATTTCAGCCAGCAGCGCGCCGTGCTTCTCGCAGAGCGCCTCGGCGGCCTCGAACGTCACCGCCGCGTCGCACGAGAGGTACGCGCTCGCGCCGAACACCTTCAGCTCGCAGCCGGTCTTCGCCTGGCACTCGGCCTTCGAGCGGCACCCGAAGGGCGCGCGGTGCGCCTGCGTCGTCGCCTTGTCGTCCACGCACACGTCGACGCTGTCGACCCAGCCGTCCTTGTCGCTGTCTTCTTCATCGGCGGCCGACACGAAGAGGGCAGGGCGTGAGAGGCCCGCGCGGCTGGCGAACAACTCCGGCACGCCGTCGCGCTGCACGTCGACCACCACCACGTCACGCGCCGGCGCGTCGTTGCCGACCACGTCTGGCGAGTAGTCGAACAGCCGACCCACGCCGTCGTTGCGCAAGAAGCGCAGGCGGCCCTGGCGCTCCATGACCACCACGTCGAGGTGCCCGTCGAGGTCGACGTCGACGAAGCGCGCGCTGTCAGCGGGCTGCACCTCGGGGCTCAGGTGCGCCTCGGTGAGGTTCGCGAAGTGCGCGGTGCCGTCGTTGAGCCACACCTGGTCTTGCGTGTCGGTGGGCACGTAGAGGTCGAGGAAGCCGTCGCGATTCAAGTCGCCCAGCGCCGGCATGCCCGCGCGCGGCTGGCTGTCGACGGGCAGCGCGTCGGGCGCGGCCAGCTGGAAGACGCCCTGGCCATCGCCGAGGAACAGCCGGCAGCTCTCGTCGCGCATCGCGAAGAAGAGGTCGGTGTCGCCGTCGCTGTCGAGGTCGCCCGCGACGATGCCCGAGGCCGCGAGCTTCGGGCTCGCCAGCTTCGCGCTGCCGTCAGTGAAGCGGCCGTTGCCGTCGTTGAGCAACAGCATCACCGTCGCCGCGCCGTCGGCGGTGGTGGCGGTGCCGGTGAGCAACACGTCCAGGTCGCCGTCGCCGTCGGTGTCGAGCACGAGCGGCCGCTGCGACGAGCCGTACAAGACCGGCAGGTCTTCGCTCGCGTCATCGAACGCGCCGCTCGACGTGCCACGCAACAACACGGTGCGCGACTTGCCGGTGGTGCCGATGAAGAGGTCGATGACGCCGTCACCGTCGAAGTCAGCGGGCGCCACAGCCCACGCGTCGCTCGTGAACCCGACGCCACCGTCAGCCTGCGCCACGTCGACGAAGCGCTGCACGAGCTGCGCGCCGTCATTCACCAGCACCGTGACGCCTTCCTTGCGCACCGCCTGGAAGACGTCGTCGTCACCGTCGCCATCGAGGTCGGCCGTCGCCGCCAGCGCGCCTTCCACCGGGCCGGCCTCGAGCGTCACCTCGGCCGCGTCGACGAGCGAGAAGCGCAGCCGCTCGTAGGTGTAGGCGTCGGCCAGCTGCGTCTTCTGTTCGCCGACGGTGACCTCCAGCATCGCAGGCCCCGCGACGCCCGACGGCGTCACCACCGTCAGCGTGGTGTCGGTGACGTCGACGACGCGCGCCGCGTGGCCGCCCAGCGTCGCGGTGGTCGAGTCGTCGAAGCCCGCGCCGGTCACCTTGATGCGCTGTCCGCCGCGCGCCGTGCCCTGCGTCGGCGTGACGCTGTGCAACTCCAGCGGCGTGGTGGTGGGCGCGTCGCACGCCACGAGCGAGAGGAGGGCAGTGAAGGCGAGGCGCTTCATGGGCGGGGCTCCACAGAGAGGTAGATGCGCGAGTCTTCGGCCGACGCGCCGAGCAACAGCAGGTCGTCGTCGCCATCGCCGTCGACGTCGCGCGCGGTGACGGCGGCCAGCGTGCGCGTGGCGACGGGGAGCAGCGGTGTGCGGTCGGCGAAGCGGCCGCGGCCGTCGTTGACGTAGAGGCGCGCTGCGGCGCCGTGGTTGCCGATGACGAGGTCGAGGTCTCGGTCGCGGTCGAGGTCCACCAACGCGACCGACGTGCCCGCCGAGTTGTCGACCGGCAGCAGCGCGGGCGTGGCGTCGAAGAAGTGCGCGGCGCCGTCGTTGAGCAACAGCCGGTCCTGGCTGTCGCCGACGGCGATGAGGTCGACGCTGCCGTCGCCGTCGACGTCGCCCGCGGCGAGGCCCTTCACCACGCGCACCGGGCTGCCGGGCAACCCACCGGGGACCTCTTTCAGCGCGCCGTCTTCGTTGAGGAAGAGCAAGAGCGCGATGCCGCTCGGCGCGGTGGCGGTGGACACGATGACGTCGTCGTCGCCGTCGTTGTCGACGTCGGCCAGCGTGAGCGCGCGCGCGGCGGGAATGGGCAGCTTCTCGACGCCAGCGTCGGCGGTCTCCAGACCCAGCAGCAGCGAGTCAGCCGTGGGCGTCAGCGGCGCGACGAAGAGGAAGCCTTCGGCGGCGACCACGAGGTCCTGCTTGCCGTCGAGGTCGAGGTCACCCAGCACGACCGCTTCCACACCCGGCAACGCGAGCGCCAGCGTGCCGTCGAGCCGGCCACCACGATTCAGGTACACGCCCGCGTTCTCGCTGCGCGCCAGCACCACGTCGGGCAGGCCGTCGCCGTCGAGGTCGTCGACGGCGAGCAGACGTCCGGCGGGCAGCGGGAGTTCGGTGACACCGGCGTCGACGGTGCCCGCGTCGGTGACGCCCGCGTCGACGACGGCGCTCGAGAAGTTGGAGCGCCCATCGTTGAAGAGCAGCTCGCAGCGCGCGCCGCAGGTGAGCAGGTCGAGGTCTCCGTCGTCGTCGAAGTCGGCAGCGGCGGCGGAGTCGACGGTGCCCGCGCGAGGCGTCAGCGCGTGCGGCGGGGCTTCGACGAAGCGCAGCGTCAGCGGCACGACCTCGAGGCCGCCGAGCAGCTCGGTCTCCCAGGTGGACTCCGGGGCCAGCACCAGCGGCGCGCGGCCCGCGTACATGGGCGGCGTGCGCACGCGCAGCTCGGTGGCCGAGATGAACTGCGCGCGCTGACGACGGCCCGCGATGACGACCTCGGCGTCCTCTTCGAGGAAGCCGACGCCGTGCAGCGTCAGCGTCTCGCCGCCGCGCGCGGTGACGGGCGAGGGCGTGACGCGGGTGATGGTCATCGGCTGGTTGGCGGTGACGAGCTGCGCTTCACCGACGCAGCCGACGAGGATGATGGAGGTGAGGAGAATGAAGGGCGGCCGGTGCGTCACCTTCAAGCCCTCACCCCGACCCTCTCCCACTTCGCGGGAGAGGGGGGCTTCGCTGCGCATGCGTGGCGTCGCCGTTGCTCTGCGAGCCACCACGAGAAGGAGCGCGAGCACCACCCACCACGCGCCGCCGTCGCCCGTCGACGAACACCCCACGCTCTGCAACCGCAGCGCGCTGGCGCCCGCATCAGGCTCCGCCTCTTCACCCTGCGGCGTCGAGCCGTCTTCGTTCAGCACCAGCAGGTTGACCGTCAGCTCGCCGTCGGGACACACGATGGGCACGCGCCCGCCGCCTTCCAGTTGGAACTTCTCGGTCACGCGCGCGCCAGGCGTGTTGGGCACCGTCAACTCAAACGCGAAGCGGCCGACTTCTCCCGGCGCAACGGGGTTGGCGAGGCCCGCGGCGAGGTCGTACGCCGGCCACGAGTCTGACGTGAAGGCGCTCACCGTCTCAGCACCGCCGCGCGCCGACAGCCACACGTCGCCGCGCTCCCACGTCTTCTTCCCGGAGTTGGTGAACTCGACCCACACCGTCGCCTTGCTGCCGGCCGGCACCGCGCGCGGGAACGAGTTGTCGATGCGCGTCGCCGCGTAGTCGCGCTGGCTCGCGCCTTCCGTGGGGTTGCCTTCGTCGGTCTCGCCGTCGCAGTCGTTGTCGAGGCCGTCGCAGCGCTCGGCCGACGGTTGCACGAGCTGCCGGCACGCGAGGTTGCCGCCTTCGCAGCGACGTCGCGCGTCGGCGCACACACCTTTCTGGCCGTTGGCGCAGACCTGGTTGCCGCCTTCGGGGTCAGGGCCCGCGCACGCCGACCAACCGCCCCACTGACAGTTCGAGCCGCAGGTGCGCCGCGTGGTGCCGCAGTCGCCGCACGACTTCGCTTCCTGCTGACCCGGCGAGCACGAGCACAGCGAGCCGCGGCGAATGACGTAGCCGGAGTTGAACTTGCTGGCGGGGAAGCTGCGCGTCAGCACGCTGCCGCTGCACGTCGAGCAGCAGTTCTGTTCCGTCACCGTGACGCCGCCGCCGCCCGCGCCGATGGTCCACGCGACGTGGCCGTAGTTGCCCAGCGTGCTGGTCGCGACGGCGCCGGGCACCGCGCCCACCAGCTCGAAGCGCGGGTCGACGCGCGCGTTGCCGCCCCACGTGTTGGCGTTGCCCCAGTTATTGGGCCCGATGCCCCAGTTGCGGCACATCATCTCCCACGCCCACCAGGTGCAGTTCGAGCCGTTGGGGCAGCACGGGTAGATGTTGGTGGGGCGCCCGCAGGTGTTCTGGTGCCAGACGCCGCCGCAGAAGTTCACCGCCTGCGCAGGCGTCGCGGCGGTGACGGCGAGGGCCAGCGCGATGACGCGGAGTGAGGGCTTCACGGCTTCACCTCGACTTCCATCTCGGCGAGCACCGTCTCGAAGAGGTGCCGCGGGAAGTTGCTCAGCTCGGCGTCGGCGTCGATGACGCTGACGCGGTAGACGCGCGCTTCCGCGGCGAACACGGCGAAGCCCAGCGAGATGGCCATCGGCGAGCGCGGCTGCTCGAGCACCAGGGCGCGCACCTTCGACGTGGTGACCTCGCGTTGGCTCACGCGCGTCTCGTCGTCGATGAGGAAGGCCATGTTCTCGTAGAACCAGTCCTCCAGCGGCTGCCGCGTCGGGTTGTCCCAGACCTCGATGATGACGGCGACGCCTTGCGTGCTGTGGAGCTCGACGAGGTGCCGGAACTTGTACGTCGGCAGCGACGGGTCGAAGTGCTTCACGTCGGCGCCGACGCCCGCAGGCATCGGAATGCGGAAGCGGCTCTCGGGCTCGTAGAAGCGCTCGACGACCTCGACGTCGTCACGAGTCGGCGGTGTGACTTCGAGCCCGTCACGGCGGCTGGTAGCGGTCGGTGAATCGCTGCAGCCGGCGATCACCAGGGCGACGAGTGCGAGGCGAGTGGCTCCCATGCACACATTGTCGGACGCCAGCGGTGACGCACTTTTGAGACACCACGTAAGCCGCGTTGACGTTGACGCGACATTTCACGGGGCATTTCGGCTGCTTTGTTTGGGGCTGCTTCAGCCCGCGCGCGCGAGGCGCTGCTCGAGGGTGTGACGGGCCTCGCCGCGAACCCGCTCCGCGAGGTCGGTGAGGGTGCTCATCGAAGCGCCCGCGCCGGCGTGCAACAGCAGCAGGCCGCGCTCGAGGTCTGGGTCGGCGCGGGGGCTGGCCGCGGCGCTGCGCCCGGCTTGCTGCAACAGTGCCAGCGCGCCGGGCGGCGTCAGCGCCGACGACGCCAGCACAGCGACGTTGACGGCCACGCGGAAGTACGAGTCGTCGAATATCTCGCCGAGGTTGCCCGAGCCCCGGCGCAGCCCTTCGGCGACGTCGTGGAGGCCTGCTTCGTCTGCGATGACGGCGGCGGCGTTCATCAACGTGGGCATGTGCTGGATGACTGTCACGACGGCGACCACGTGGGCGTGCACCGCGGCGCCAGCCAGCGCCGGCGGCGACAGAGACACCAGCGCCAGCTGGGCCTGCACCATCGCCTCCGGGGCGACGCGCAGGCCGCGCTCCGACGCCGCGCCGACAGACAGCAGGCCCTCCAGCAACGCCAGCCCTTCAGCGGGCCGTCGGCTGGCCATCACCGTCTCGGCGAGGCGCCCGAAGCGGTCGACCTCGCCGCGGCTCATCGCGCTGAAGCGGTCGGTCACCAGCGCCTGCAGGCGCGGCGAGACGTCAAGACGCCGCAGCTGCGCAGGCAGCGACGTCACGAAGCGTGTCGAGAAGCGGCGCTCGGCGCCGTGGGCCTGCTCGAAGGAGCTGCCCGCCGGCACGTTGGGGAGAGGCTGCGGCACCGAGCCAGCGGGGCCGGCGGGAAGGCGCGCGACGTCAGCGACGGACTGCGGGGGGACCGGTTTGCCAATCTTCATGCCCTGAGTCTCGGTCTCGCCGGGGCCCGCGGGCATGGTCATCGAGTCGAGCCGGCATCACTTCTTCACGACGCCGAGGTCCACGTAGGCCTGGTTCACCATCACCACGTAGGGCCGCTGCTCGAACGTGAGCCCGCCCTTGCCGTCGTGCTCGATGACCTCGAGCTTGCCCATGCCCGCGCCCATCGGCCCGATGGAGTAGTAGTGCGCCTGCAGCGTGTACGGGTACGCGCGCTTGTCCTTCGGCAGCCGAATGGTGAAGCACTCCGGCCCGTAGCCCGTCGTCACGTCGGCGTAGAGCTCGCCGCCGCTCGCGAGCTGCTTCTGCGAGTAGAACGCGTGCCCGCCGTTGCCGTCGTAGATGTGGAAGTCGACGTCGTTGGCGTCGGTCTCCCAGTTGAGGACGAAGCGCAGCGACGGCGCGTCTTCCACGGTGCCGCCCAGCGCCGACAGCTTGCCGAGGATGTCGGCCTTGCGCGCAGGCTCGGCCTTCACCCACGCCGCGGCGATGAGCCCCAGGTCTTCACGCAAGATGCGGTCGACGCCCGCGAAGCGACCCGACGGGTACGTCTGCTTCACGCCCACGCTCATCGCCTCGAACGCCTGCTCGTACTTCCCGGCGCGCAAGAGCGAGAACGCCAGCAGCCGGTGCGACTGCGGATGATCAGCCCGCTGCTCCGCCGCCACCCGGAATGAGTCGGTCGCCAGCGCCGCGCCGTTCGCCACGCGCTCCAACCGCACGCCCGCGAAGCGACGCAGGTCTGCGCGCGCAGGAAAGAGGTCGATGATGGACCCGTACGCCCGCGCCGCCGTCGCCGCGTCACCGCTCGCCTCGAGCGCTTCACCCATCGCCACGAGCGCCAGCAGGTCGCCGGGCTGCTCCTCGTGCCAGCCGCGCGCCGACGCGACGGCCTTCGCCTTGTCGCCCGACTGCAGCGCCGTCATCACCTCGAGGAACTTCCCGGTGTACGGCACCGGACCCTTCGTCGGCCGCTCCGGGCGCCGTCGGTCGGCCGTGACGCTCGGCGTGTTGGGTGCCTCGCGCCGTGACTGCGACATCATGGGTTCGGCAGCGGGCGGCGGCGGCGGCGCCGCTGGAGCCGGTGAGGGTGCGGCCTCAGCGGACTTCTCGTCTTCCGCCGCGGGCTCGCCGGCCTCCTCGTCCGCCATCGCGAGGTCGTCACGCTCGGCCGCGCTCTCCTTCTTTCGCTCCTTCGCCTCGGCTTTCATCTTCGCGGGCTTCGCGGCGTCGACAGGCTTCGGAGCCGGCGGCGGCGCCTTCGCGACCACCGTCTCGGGCCCGCGCTTCTGCTGCGCGACCTTGCCGTCCTTCACCGTGAGGATGTCGGCGAGCGCCTTGCGGTCGATGTTGAAGCGCGCGTAGTCGGCCTCCGTCTCGAGCACGAGCAGCGCGGTCAGCGACGACAACACGCGGTGCTTCGTCGACACGTCGACGATGGCGTCCTTCAGCTTCTTCTTTTCGGGCGCGCCGTCGGCGGCGTTCAGCTTCTCTTCGAGCTGGGCAATCTGCGCCCGCGCCCACGCGCGCTCGAGCAAGGGCCTGTCGATGGACGCCAGCTGGTTCGCCGCCACCGTCAGCGCGCGGCCGCCGATGGTGGGCTTGAACGCCGCGCCCGCAGGGAGCTGCGCGTAGACCAGCACGGCGTCGCCCGCCTGCACGCCTGACAGTGACGTCGGCCACACCGCGGTGGCGCCCTCGACCTTCACGTCGAGCTTCGACTTCGTCGTCAGCGTCAGTCGCCGCGCCAACTCCGGCACCGGCAGCGCGCCGTCGAGCACCGCGCCGTCGCGTTCCAGCGAGCCCTGCACCACGCGCGCGAGCGCCACGTCGTCACGAATGCCGCCGACCGCGATGGCGTCCATGCGCTTCACCGAGGCCTTCAGCTTCAAGAGCAGCGCGGTCAGCTGATTCCCGCCCGTCGCGCCCGCGGTCAGCACGCCGTCGGTGATGAGCACCACGCGCGCCGACGGCTTCGTCGCCACGTACTGCAGCGCCGCTTCGAGGTTCGACGCGCCGAGCGCCGACCGCGCGCGCAGCTGCTTCACGTGGGCGTCGCCGAAGCCGCTCGCCGCGCCTGAATAGATGGGCGCGATCTCCTGGTCGTACGCGACCACCTGCAGCGGCAGCGACGCGTTGCTCTTCGCCAGCGCCGCGACGAGCTGCTGCACCAACGTCACTTCGTCTCTCCACCCGAGCGCGCGCGAGCCTGACGAGTCGACCAACACCGTCAGCGACGCCATCGTGTCGGGCGCGGTGTCCGTCACCGGCACCAGCCGCGCCGCGACGAGGTCACCCGAGCGCACGCCGACGCCAGGCCGCAGCGGCTGGCCGACGAAGTCCGCGTTGGGCACGAAGCGCCTCTTGCTGAGACTCGACGCGCCGTTGACGCCGGTCACGTTGACGTCGAGTTCTCCGACCTCGGGCAGGCCCTTGAGCGGCAGCACGTACGCCGCGTCGGCCGCGACGAGGTCGTGCGAGTACGAGATGACGAGCTCCTTCACGCCGCGCGCGGGAATGGGGAAGACCTTCGCGGTGAACTCGTTGCCGCCGTTCTGCTCGAGCAGCGCCGGGTCTTGTCGCCGATGCAGGAAGTCTTCGTAGGCGCGGCGCGCGGCCTGGCGCTCGACGACTTCGCCTTCCTGCCAGCGGCCGTCCAACTTCATCGCGAAGCGGCTGATGGTGGCGCCCTGCGGCAGCGTCACCTTGAACTGACCTTCGATGACGCGGCCTTCCGGGTTCTCGAAGGTCAGCTGCAGCTCGGTGAAGGCCAGCGGGTCCAGCACCACGCCGCGCGCCTGCAGCTTGACCAGCTTGAGGCCGGTGCCGTCAGACGCGGTGAGGGAAACCGGGGCTTCTTGCGCGAACGCGGTGAGCGAGACGACAGCCAGCAGGAGCGGAAGTCGCATGGTGGCCGCGCAGGTTAGTAGGCGATGCCCACCTTCGAGGCGCTCTTCTTCACGCCCGCGAAGACCTCTTCATCGAACGCGCCGGCGGCCTTGCTGGCGTTGTTCTTCACGTACTCGTCGCGCTTCTTCGAGAGGTCGAGCAGCTTGCTCTGCAGGTCTTTCTGCTCGTCGTTCAGCTTGCGCACGTAGGCCTCGCGCTCGGCCTTCGGCAGCTTGCGCACGGGCTCGGGCAGCAGCTCGTCTTTCATGGTGTTCACCACCGTGGGGTCGGCGTTCAACGTCACGCCGCCGCGCACGCTGACGTCGGCCATGGGCGCTGCGGCAGGCGCCATCTTCGAGCGGTACGACACGCGGTCGGCCGACGCGCCGCCGCCCATGCCCTTGAGCGCGTCGAGCTTCATCTTGCCTTCGCTGCGCGCGGTCTCGGTGCCGCCCACCAGCGTGCGGTCGGCGATGGCGTCGTTGAGCTTCTTCATCTCGGCGTCGAAGGGCGTGGTGACGGCGACCATGCCGCCGGTCTGCTGAATCGAGACGTAGGTGCCGTCGGCCAGCTTCGCGAGGTCAGTGAAGAGGACGCCGGTGTTCAGGTCGTTGCCGCAGCGCACGGTGTTGACGACGATGCCCTTCTCGATGGCGTTCTTCGCCCAGGTGCGCGTGTCCCAGCCGTCTCTGTAGTCGTCGTGCGCGGGCGCATCGCCGACGAGGAAGATCATCCGCGCCGTCTTCTTGTCGGTGCTCCACTGCATCAGCTTCACGGCTTCGCCGAGCGCCTGGCCGACGTGCTCCGGGCCGTCGCCGCCGCCGCCAGCGCTGAAGCCCTGCAGGTTGGCGTACACGGCGTCGAGGTCTTCGCTCAAGTCGAAGCGCTTGGTGACGTACTCGTCAGTGCGGTCGCGGTAGGCCACGAGCCCCACGCGAATGCGCGGCGTCGGCTTGCCGGAAGCGAGGCGGCTCGCGATGGACCAGATCTTCTGCTTCGCGCCTTCGATGAGGCCGCCCATGGAGCCCGTGGTGTCGAGCACGAAGACCACGTCGAGCGTCGGCCGCCCGTCGGTCGGAGGCTGTGTGATGGCCTGCGCCTGGGTGGGTTGCGGGTCAGCCGCGAAGGCGGGTGCCGAGAGGGCAGCGACGAGGGCGAGCGGGCGGAGCAGGGAGCGCATGAACCCGTGAAACGAGCCACGCCAGAGAACGATCTACGTCGGCTGTGCGGGAGCGACCGTTGCAACGATTCGCCGCGGTGGTCATGCTGCGTCGCAAATGCGATGCACGGGAGACGTTCCATGAAGACCGCGACGCTGCCTTCTCTGCGGGTTGATGAGCGCCTGCGGAAAGACGCCGAGTCGGTGCTGGAGGAAGGCGAGACGCTGTCGGCCTTCGTCGAGGCGTCGGTGCGGGCGCAGATCGCCGAGCGTCAGCACCGCGAGGCCTTTCTGGAGCGTGGCCGCGCGTCACTCGCCAGCGCCGAGAAGTCCGGCGCGTACCATGAGAGCGGCGAGGTCCTCTCAGGGTTGAGGCAGAAGCTGAAGCAGGCGCGCGCGAAGTCCGCGCGATGACGTACAGGGTCCGCTTCACCACCGAGGCGCGGGACGACCTCGAGCGGCTCTTCGACTTCCTGCTCGAGGCTTCAGGTGACTGGCGCCACGCCGAGCGCGCCATCGCAGCGATTGAGGCCGGCACGGAGATCCTCAAGGCGTTTCCGTACACGTGCCGAAAAGCTGGTGGGAGTCCGTTTCTCCGCGAGCTGCTCGTCTCGTTCGGCCACACCGGCTACGTGCTGCTGTTCGAGATCGGCGCACACCGTACCGTCACGATCGCGGCGGTGCGGCACCAGCGTGAGAGCGACTACCACTGACTCACGCGTTGAAGCCGAACAGCACCACCGCGCCGATGGTGAAGATGCCGTACGGCACCATGCCCGCCGCCGCCGCGTAGTCCTTCGCGAGGCGCTGACCGAAGAAGAGCGCCACGATGTTGAGGCCCGACAGCACGGCGCCCGCGAGCGCCATGCCCGAACTGCGCGCCACTACCAGCGTCACCACGCCGCCCGCGGAGACCACGCCGGCGAGCACCTCGAGCACGGTGATCTGAAAGAGAAGGAACGTCGTGAAGCGCTTGAACGGCGTCTTCGCGAAGTAGCCGCCGATGTATTCCTTGTTCCCTTTCCAATCGATGACCTTGTCGAGCCCCGACTGCAGAAACAGGATGGCGAGGAACGACGACGCGAGAATCTGCGCGGCCCAGATGGAAAGGGAGTGCATGGCGCGGCGAATAGCACGGTAGACGCGCAGTGGTGATGACGCTGCCGGTGCTCGGCCTCGGGCTCTCTTCCAACGCGCAGGTGACGGACTTTCCGCGGCCGTACGCGCTGCTCGACGCGCACGCGGGGCTGTTCGACTACGTCGAGTACTCCGCGCCGTTGGACGTCGAGGCCGCGCGGGTCGACGCGACGTTGTTCCCCGAGATGGAACGACGGCGCGCGCAGGTGCCGCTCGTGTACCACCCGGTGCACGTCAACCTCTGGGGCCCGGAGCTCGAGTCGTCAGAGCGGCTCGCGGCGTGTGCGGCGCACGTCAAGGCGGTCGGCTCGCCGTGGGTGTCGAACGATGTTGGTTGGTGGCATCACCGCGGGCAGGCGCTGCCGGGCTACCTCTACGTGTCGCCGCCGTTGAACGCAGCGGCGGTCGAGCAGTGCGTCGCGCACGCGGTGCACGTGCGCAACGCGATGCCGGTGCCGGTGCTGCTCGAGAACCCGACGGTGATGACGGCGCGGGGTGACCTGCACGTGCTCGACTTCATGGAACGGCTGTCGACGGCTGCGCAGTGCGAGGTCTTGCTCGACGTGGGGCACTTGTTCTCGCACCAGCTGGCGCGCGGGTTGGCGCTCACCGAGGGGCTCGATTCGTTCCCGTGGGACCGCGTTCGCCAGCTGCACATCGCGGGTGGCGTGGTGAAGGGGAACACGTACCTCGATGATCACCCGCAGCCGATTCGCGACGAGGTGTGGGCGTTGTTCGAAGACGTGCGGAGGCGCTGCACGCGGCTGTGCGCGGTCACGTACGAAGGCGACGGCCACCCCGACGCCATCGCAGTGGTGAACCTGAAGCGCCTGCGCCCCCAGGTCCCCTCTCCCCATCGGGGAGAGGGTCAGGGTGAGGGGCCGACGGTCTCATTGAAGCCCCTCACCCCAACCCTCTCCCCGCTGTCGCAGGGAGAGGGAGCGTCGTGGTCGCTCCTCGATGAGACACTCACCACACCGTCCGCCGAGCTCGACTTTCGACTGCAGGTCCTCGCGCAGGCGCTCGACGCCGAGGTCCCGCTCTCACGTCGCGCGGTCGCGCCCTCCGCTGATCAGCTCAGGCACTTCCCGCTGCGCGACTGGCTTGAGAACTCCACGCGCACGCTCGCCGACTTCTTCCTCGCGTGGGCGATGAAGGAATCACGTCACCCGCACCTCGCCGGCGCCGACGCGCTCGTCTCGCTCGAGCTCTGGGCGCGCACTACGCACGCCCGCGCGCAGCGCACGACACCGGGGCCGGTCGACGCGTCGTTCCCCATGAATCTCACCGAAGCGCTGCACGCGTTCCACGCGCTCGCGCGTCACGACGCCGGTTGGGACGGCCTGCTGCAATGCGCACGTCGCGCGACGCCGGGCCCGTGGAAGCTGCGCCTCACCGCGCGCGGCGGCGCGATTCAGCTCGACCCGCTGACCTGACTCACGGCTTGCGACACAGAAAGACCTCGTCGAACTCACCTTCGTCGTCGAGCGGCCGCGCGAACGTCTCGACCTGAAAGCCGACGCTGCGGAGCACCTCGACCCACGTCGCGCGCGAGAACAGGCCCTCTTCGTGATGGTCGTGCACCGACCGCACCACCGCGCCGTCGCGCAGCAGCAGCGCGTACTCGACCTGGTACGTCTCGTCTGACGGGTCTGCGTCCCAGCTCCACTCGAGGCCGCGCAGCGAGCGCCCGCCGGCGTCGCACTCGAGCAGCGTCGCGCCTTCTTCGAACGACTCACGGGTGCAGTCAGGCGCGAAGACCGCGGCGCCACCGCTGCGGAGATGCACGAACGCGGTCAGCGCGGCCTCCCGCAACTGCGCGCGCGTCGTCATGTAGCAAACGGCGTCGTGCACCAGCACCGCGTCGAACTCACGACCGAGCCGCAGCGTGCGCATGTCGCCTTCGAGGTGCTCACAGTCAGGGTTCTGCGCGCGGCTCAGCGCGAGCATCTTCGGAGACAGGTCAGTCAGCGTGCACGCGAAGCGCTGCTTCAAGAACCACGCGTTGTTGCCCGCGCCAGCGCCCAGCTCGAGCAGTGTGCGCGCGTCACCGACGACGCCGCGCACGAGCGCATCACCGTAGGCGGTGGCCTCGTCGTGATGGTCGACCCGCGGGTCGAGCAGCGCGTACCAGTCGATGAGCGCGTCGTAGACGAGCATGGTGCCCGTTCTACGCGCGTCGCCCGGCCCTGGTTACGCGCTACGCTGGCGCTTCGTTTCGGGCCGGTCGGGAGGTGCTGATGCGTTGGTGCGCGCTGTCGTTGCTGCTCGTCGGCTGCACGCAGTCGTTGTCCATCGAGGGCTACTGCGCCGAGTTCCCGCGCGCGCAGTGTCGGGCCGGCCAACGCTGCGGTGGGGTCAGCGCCGCCGTGCACTGCGACGACGTCCCACCGGTTTCCCCGACCTGCGCCGACGTCTTCGAGAGAACGATGGTCGCGCTGCAGCTGCGCTTCGATGGCGTGGCGGCGAAGGCGTGCGTCGACGCCACCCTGCGCGCCGAGTGCATCGGCCAGTACCCGGTGCCGGCGGCGTGCACCGATGTCCTCGTGGGAGGCGCTGACGCCGGCGCGCCGTGCGGCGTGTGCGGCGGCGGTCTCTTCTGCGCGGCGCAGCCGAACCAGCTCTGCGGTACCTGTGTGCCGCCCACGACGCTCGCGACCACCCCCATCGGCAGCGGCTGCACGTTCACCGACAACCGCTGCGGCCCCGACGCGTTCTGCAAAGGCGACGTGTGCACGGCGCGACCCAACGTGGGCGAAGGCTGCAGCGCCAACGAGTGCGCGCTGGGGCTGCGCTGCGTCGCCAACGTCTGCGCCACGCCCGGCGAGCTGAGCGACGCCTGCGACCCATCGCTCGGCTGCAAGACCGGCCTGTGGTGCGACAACGGCCGCTGCGCGTTGACCCGGCCACTCGGCGAAGCGTGCAGCGCGCCCATCGCGTGCCAGTCCGTGCGCTGCGTCGACGGCGCGTGCGCGGGCCCGTCGGGCGAGGGTGAAGCGTGCCGGTCGGGCTGTGACGTGTTGCTCACCTGCGTGAACGACGTCTGCGTGCGTGGCGCGGCCATCGGTGAGGCGTGTGGCGTCGCGGGGTGCGTCCCGGGCGGGCGTTGCGTCGACGGCGTCTGTGGTGACCTCTTGTCGTGTGGCTAGAAAGTTCTCGTGTAGCGCGACGAGGTGTCAGCGCGTTGATCTCGATCGTGGAAAACCCGACTGATTCCAGTCGTTTGTGACGCTGCCGGGTTTCGCGACGGGTCGCGATGCCGACACGGAAACGTTGAATTTTTCTCGGAATCTTTTGAGGCCGCGGGCCGACAATTCCCCCGTCCACACCAGTCGTCAGGAGTCGTTCTCGTGCGCACGGATGATCGTCGTTCCACTCTTCGAACCACCGCCCAGTCGGGTGTCACCGCTAAGCCGACGCAGCCGAAGCAGGCCGCCGTGCCGACCGCGCCCGCGAAGTCAGCCGGGTGGACGCCGCAAGCGCGCGCGTCGTCGCACGCGGAGCACACGCACTCGCACGCGGGTCACACGCACGAGCTGCCGTTGGTTGGCTCACGCAACGGCGGCCGCTCGCGCACGCCCGACGTCGTCTCGCAGGACCTCGCGTCGCTGATGCCGCAGCCCGCGCGCGCGACGCTGGCTGGTCCGCGCGACGTGGCGAACTTCACGTTCGAGAAGGGCGTGGTCGGCCCCGCGAAGCAGTACACGGTGACCGTCGGCAATCACTCGGTGAAGGTGACGATGCCGGTGGGCACGCAGAAGGGCCTGCACAACGCCGACATCCAGCAGGTGGCGCGCACGCTGGCGCGCATGCCGGCCGCGGCGCTGCGTGAGGTGAAGGAAGTGCGCGTGTCGCCGCAGCAGAACCCGTCCGACGCGTTCTGGGCGCAGAAGTACAACCGCCCCGATTTCCGCTCGTACATGACGGCGGGCCGCGAAGGCATCGTGCGCTTCTACCCGCAGACCGGAAAGTTCAACGAGAAGTCGGCCGCGAGCTCCATCCTCCACGAGTCGGGCCACGTCTGGAGCCAGCGCGAGTGGGGCGGCGGCTACACGTCGCGCCAGTGGAAGGCGTGGGACAACGCCGCCCGCGCTGACGGCACGGTGGTCTCGAAGTACGGCCAGTCGAGCCTCGGCGAAGACGTGTCAGAGACGACGGCGGTGTACCTGGCGACGCGCGGCACGCGGCAGCATGATCAGTACCGCGCCATGTTCCCCAACCGCTTCGCCATCCTCGACGCGCGCTTCGGAGCGCAGCGATGAAGCACCCCGGCACCATCACCTTTGTCGAGAAGGGCAAGCCCGACGAGGTGATGTCGGCGGACAAGGTGCCCGACTCGGTCGCGTTCTACGAAGACGTGCCCGTGGTGCGCGTGGTGTCCGAGCTCGTCGAGAAGAAGCGCATCATTCGCAGCTACGGCGCGGACGGTGCGTTGTTGTCGACCACGCGCGAGGGCTGAGCGCGACACGCTGTCGGCGCGCCTCGTCGCGGGGCTGACAAACTGTCTGTCGCGCTGGCCGTGTCCCCCCGCGTCGCGCGGTGCGGTGCCTCGGCCCGTTCATTGCTGTGATTCTGCCCAACTCGTATCGGAGGTGGGCAATGGCGTGGCGCTGGTGTGTCGTCGGTGTGTTGGTGGCGGGGTGTGGACCGAGCGTGCCCATCGAAGCCTTCTGCGACAAAGAAGCGCGGATCGTCTGTGAAGGGCGCCAGCGGTGCGGCGTGGTGAGCGCCGCCGTCGATTGCAGCCGCGTCTTCGCGCCGCTCGATTGTCTCTACTGGTCTCGCGAAGGGCTCGCCGCGAAGACGCGTCGCTATGACGCGGCCGCAGCTGGGGCCTGTCTCGCTGAGATTCGCGCCGGTTGGGACTGCGACACGGGCTACTCAGGCTGGTTCTCCAGGTGGAGCGAAGCGCCGTGCAACGGGGTTGTCGCCGGCTTCACGAAGGCAGGCGAAGCGTGCGGCGCGTGTGAGGCTGGACTTGCGTGTCTCGTTCCGGCCGACGGGGGCTGCGGCACATGTGAGCGAATCCCAGAGCGTTCGGATCAGCCCGTGGTCGGTCCGCCTCGCCTCGGTGAGCCCTGCGACAGCCCGCTGACGGACGGCGCGGGCTGTACAGCCGACGCGTGGTGCAGCCCGACGGACGCTGGGTACCGGTGCGTCGCCTGGTCAGCGCCGGGCGAGGCGTGCAACGTGACGCCGTGCGCGCACTGGAAGGCGGCGTGCATCGACGGTCTCTGTGTCGCGAAGGCGGACCTCGGACAAGCGTGCGGCGTGGCGGGTTGCTTCTTGGGCCTCTCGTGTCTGGACGGCGTCTGTGCGCAGCACCTCGCACTCGGTGAGGCGTGCACGCGCGCCGATGAGTGCCTGAGCACGTTCTGTCGCGACGG
>CAYWON010000091.1:0-28040 GCA_964459885.1 uncultured Archangium sp. | reverse complement strand
CTGTCGCGTCACCGCCGCCTGTCGCGTCACCGCCGCCTGTCGCGTCACCGCCGCCGATCGCATCACCGCCGCCGGTCGCGTCACCACCACCCGTCGCGTCACCGCCGCCTGTCGCGTCACCGCCGCCTGTCGCGTCACCGCCGCCTGTCGCGTCACCACCACCCGTCGCATCACCGCCGCCGGTCGCATCACCGCCGCCGCCCGCGTCGGTCCACGAGGCGCACTGAGCGTCGTCGCCGCACTCGAAGCCCTCGAGGCCGTTCACGTCGAGGCACGCCGCGACGAGCACCATTCCGAGTGAGACCAGACGCCGCATACGGGTGGACCCTCCGCCGTAAAGACGCACGGCGGGTCAGGTTGTCGCACCCGCGCGCGGGCTCAGTCGACGAAGAAGTCGGGCGTCGGCTCGGTGTTGGGGTCGACGTTGTACGCCTTCAAGTCGGTGACGCCGACGCTGCGCAGCACCTCGTCGTCGATGCAGAAGTTCCCGGTGAAATCGAGGCCGCGCGTGAGGATGGCGTAGGCCGCGTCGGCCATGATCTCCGGCTTGCGGCTGGCCTTCATGAGGTCTTCGCCGCCGAGCATGTTCACCGCCGCCGTGGCGATGGTGGTGCGCGGCCACAGCGTGTTGACCGCCACCTTGCCGCGGAACTCGCCGGCCATACCGAGCGCGCACAGCGACATGCCGAACTTGGCCAACGCGTAGGCGACGTTGGGCTCGAACCACTTCTCTTTGATGGAAGTGACCGGCGGCGAGAGGTTCAAGATGTGCGGCGTGAACTTCGACTTGAGCAGGTGCGGCAGGCACGCCTGGCTCACGAGGTAGGTGCCGCGCGCGTTGACCTGGTTCATCAGGTCGTACTTCTTCATCGGCGTCTCGAGCGTGCCGGTCAGCGAGATGGCGCTCGCGTTGTTGATGCAGAGGTCGATGGCGCCGAACTTCTCGACGGTGGCGCGCACCGCGTCGAACACCGCCTCTTCCTGGCGGATGTCGCAGAACAACGGCAGCGCCTTGCCGCCCGCTTTCTCGATGGCCTCGGCGGCTGAATAGATGGTGCCTTCCAGCTTGGCGTGCGGCGTCGTCGTCTTGGCGGCGATGGCGACGTTGGCGCCGTCACGGGCGGCGCGCAGCGCGATGGCGAGGCCGATGCCCCGGCTCGCGCCGGAGATGAACATGGTGCGTCCAGCGAGTGAGCTCATGCGGGCGATCTACCACTTTGAAGTAGGCTCCGACCTCGCCGCATGCGTGCCTCCCTCGTCACCGCCATCGTCTTGTTGACGGCGTGCCAATTGCCGCCATCGGGGCCGCAGTTGCTCAGCGTCGAGCCCACGCAGTTCGACTCAGAGCTGGGCGCGGTGGTGGCGATGCGCGGCGCGCAGCTGGTCCCCGCCATCCGCTACGACTTCGACGCGCCGCAACAGTCCACCGTGCTCGACGCGGGCGTCTCGGCGTGGCTCAGCAACGCCGACGGTGGCCGCGTCGACCTGGTGGAGGTCACCTGGGTCGACGCCACGCAGCTGTCGGGTCGCATCGAAGGTCCGGTGACGCCGGGCCTGTGGAACCTGCACGTCATCGAGCCGCGCGGCGCGGAGCTGTCACTCACCGACGCGTTGCTCTCGCTGGAGTGCACCGACGGTGAGTGCGTCTATGCCGACGGCGGGCTCGTCGACGCCGGCACGCCCTGCGAGCAGAACAACTACCGCGACCGCGACGGTGACGGCTTCGGCGCTGGCGACGCTGTGCAGCGCTGCGGCGGCGGCTACGTGTCGCGCAACGGCGACTGCAACGACCGCGACAACCTCACGTACCCCGGCGCGCGCGACGTCTGTAACGGCCTCGACGACGACTGCGACGGCACGACCGACCCCGGCTGCGGCGACGCGGGGTGGACGAACGACGGCTCGCTGCGTGACGCCGGCAACGACTTCATCGCCGCGGCGTCGTTCGAGCGCGGTGCGCTGTGGGTCGCGTCGTCGACGCACGTCTTCCTTCGCGCTGGCGACGCAGGCTTCGTCGACCGCTCCGACAACTGCCCCGCGGACCTCACCGCGATGTGGGCCATGGGCACCGGCGAGCTCGAGCTGTGGGGCGCGCGGACCGGTGGCGGCGTGCTGGCGCGCAGCCTTCCGTCGGGCACCGGCTGCCGCGAGCGCCGCGACGTCGGTGGCCCGCTCGTCGCCATCGTCGGTTTTCCCGGCGTGGGCACCAACGACTACGTCGGCGTGCGCGAGAACGGCGACGTGTGGCGCTGGCGCCCGGGCGAACCGCCGCTCATCTCGCCGACGAACCTGTCTGACGACGTCAGCTTCCGCGCGCTGCACGGGCAGTCGCGCACGCAGCTCATCGCGGTCGGCTCGTTGGACGTGAACGGCTCGCCCCGCGCGCGCGCGTGGCTGCTGGGCGCTGACGGTGGCTGGCAAGAAGAACGGCCGCTGGGCTCGTCGAACTCGTCGTGGGCGCGCGTCGCGCTCACCAGCGTGTGGTCGCTGTCGGCGACGCAGGCGGTGGCGGTGGGTGAGAACGGCACGGTGCTGGTGCGCGGCAGCGGCGGCTGGCGCGGCGTGTGGAGCGAGACGTTCGAAGACCTCACCGCCGTGCGCGCGTTCTCGACCACGCGCTACTACGTGACGAGCAGCGACGGCCGCGTGCGCCAGCGCTCGGGGTGGAACTGGGAGACCGTGTTCCGCGCGTCGCCCACGGTGCCGCTGCGCGCGTTGACGGGCACCGCCGAAGACGACCTCTGGGCTGTCGGCGACGACGGCACCATCGGGCGCGGGCCGCACTGAGCTACTTCCAGCCGCGCCAGCCGTACGTGCGCGCGATGGCGCCGATGAGCTCGAGCATCAGCGGTGCGGCGGCGGCGCCGTTGCTCATCACCACCACGCCTTCGCCGTCCTGCGTTGCGCGCGCGATGGTGAGGAAGCCGTCGTTCTTCCCGTCGTGACCGAAGTACACGACGCCGTCGCGTTGCTCGACGAACGAGCCGAGCGCCATCGACACGGCGACGCCGTCGTTCTCTTCAGCGGTGGCGACGCTGACGACCGGCGTGACGAGGCGCCGCGCGCGCTCGGCCGACAACAGCTTCGAGCGGGCCGCGAGCGCGCGTTGCGCTTCGATGAGCAACAGCGCCAGCTCGCTCGGCGTGCTCCACAGGCCCGCGGCCGACGACTCGGGGTTCACCAGCAGCGGCTGTGGCGCGCCGTGCTCGTCGACGCTGCGCGCGGCGCTGGCGAGGAACGCGTCATTCGGCAACGCGAACGTCGTGTGGCGCAGCGCGAGCGGCGAGAAGAGCCGCTCGTCGAGGAGCCGGTCGAAGCGTCGCTGCGTGACGTCTTCCAGCAGTTGCTGCACCACCGTGCTGCCGCCGCCGGAGTACGCGAACACGCCCGGCGTCCCTTCCACGCGGATGGGCGCGTTCGTCGCGGGTGGCGCGCCGTTGAGGATCTGCAGCAGCGTCGGCAGCGGTTGGCCGTACGCGTAGCCGGGCACCGACTGCAGGTTGACGCCCGCGCTGTGGCTCAGCAGCTGCTGCAGCGTGACCGGCGTGGGCGTCGGCAGCTGCCAGCTGCGCAGCGACGCATTCACGTCGCCGTCGAGCGACACCTCTCCACGCTCGACCGCTTGCAGGGCCGCGAACGCCGTCACCCACTTGCCGACCGACGCGGCCTGAAACGGCGTGTCGACGTTGGCCGTCCCCCACGCCCGGGCCCACGCGAGCTCGCCTCGATGAATGACGGCCACGCTCACCGCCGGCACGTGCAGCGCAGCGAGGCGTGCGTTCATGCCGTCGGGCGCGACAGCCTGCTCGATGCGCAGCGGTGCCGTCGCGCACGCCGTCAGCGCGCAGCCGAGCAGCAGCAGCCGCGCGCTCATTGGCACGGCCCGGAGATGAACTTGCCGGCCTTCACCGTGCGCTTCACGCGCTTGGCCTTCACTTCGAAGCGCCACGTGTCGGTCTGTCGCGATGGCACCGTGCAGCCGGCGAAGTGACACGTCACGGTCAGCGTGACGGTGGTGTCATCGGTCTTGAAGTCGAGCTCGCCCAGCCCGCCGCCGTGGCACTCCGACGGCTCGAAGCGCGCGACGTCGACCAACTCGCCCGCGTCGTCAGCGAGGTGCGCGACGACGCGCCAGTCGCTGTAGTTCTTGTTGGTGAGCGCGGTGACGGCGAGCTTGCCGGCCTGGCTTGAGCGCGCCTTCCATTTCAGCGTCGGGCACGCGCGCTCGGTCGCGGTGATGGTGCGCGCGTACACCGCCGGCTCGATGGCCTTGAAGGCCGGCAGCAGCACCGCCGCGTCGGCGCGCTCGCACACGCCGAGCAGCACCACGTGGAAGCCCGGCTTGAGCCCCGCCAGCGACGCGCTCTCGACGACGCGCGGGTAGCCAGTGGGGAACTCGAACATCGCCTTCGCCACCTCGACCGACTCGAAGATGTGCAGCGCCTGCGTGGCGCTCTCGGGCGTCGCGCCGCCGCCCCAGATGAGCGCGCGCGCCGGCGTCTGTGCAGCAGCGAGCGACGAGAAGGCCAACAGCAGGAACACGCAGCGCATGCGCGGCACTCTATTCATGTCGCTTGCGACAACGCGCAGGCCGACGCAGGTTCCGCCGCCATGAAGTGGAGCCGCAACGACATGCCGTCTCTCGACGGTCGCGTGTGGGTGGTGACGGGCGCGAGCTCGGGGCTCGGGCTGGAGTCAGCGAAGGCGCTCGCCGCGAAAGGCGCGACGGTGGTCATGGGTTGTCGCAACCCCGAGCGCGCGCAGTCAGCCGCTGACGCCGTTCGTCGCGAGGTGCCCGCCGCGAAGCTCGAGCTGCGGGCGCTCGACGTGGCGTCGCTGGCCTCGGTGGCCGCGTTCGTCGGCGAGCTGAACGCCGCGCACCCGGTCATCGACGGCCTGATGAACAACGCGGGCATCATGGCGGTGCCGCACAGCCTCACCGTCGACGGCTTCGAGTCGCAGCTCGGCACCAACCACCTCGGCCACTTCGCGCTGTCGCTGCAGCTGCTGCCGTCGCTCGAGCGCGCCGCTGCGCCGCGGCTGGTCGTCGTCGCGTCGACCGCGCACCGCAACGGCAAGGTCGCCTTCGACGACCTGATGGGCAACCGGTCGTACTCGGCCACCGCGGCGTACGGGCAGTCGAAGCTGGCAAACCTGCTCTTCGCGTATGAGGCCGCGCGGCGCTTCACGGCCGCGGGCAAGAAGACGTTGGTGGCGGCGGCGCACCCGGGCTTCTCGTCGACGGGCCTCTTCAGCTTCGGCGACCGCGGCGGCAGCCGGTTGCTCGAGTGGCTGGTGTCGTTCGGCTCGTTCCTCTCGCAGCCCGCGGCAGCAGGCGCGCTGCCGCAGCTCTACGCGGCCACCGCGGGCGACGTGGAGCACGGCGCGTACTACGGGCCCGACGGCTTCTTCGAGCTCAAGGGCGCGCCGAAGCGGTGCGACTCGAACGCGCGCTCGAAGGACGTCGCGGTGGCGGCGCGGCTGTGGGCCGTTTCTGAAGAGCTGACGCGCGTGCGCTTTTCGACGTGAGCGCGGCCAAAAGCAGTTGCCCGTGCGGCGGTGAGCCCATACCAACGGGCCCGTGAACGCCGCGACCATCGTCAAGCGCGGGCTCGACCTGCCCATCACTGGCGCGCCGGACCAGCGCGTCGACGACGCCGCCCCCGTCCGCACGGTGGGCGTCGTCACCCGCGACTACCTCGGCCTCAAGCCCCGCGTGCTGGTGCAGGAAGGCGACGTGGTGCAGCTCGGTCAGCCGCTCTTCACGCACCGCGCGTGGCCCGAGGTGCGCTTCGTGGCGCCGGGCAGCGGCCGGGTGCACTTCGTCCACCGCGGTGAGAAGCGCCACGTGCTGTCGGTGGTGGTGGAGCTCGACGAGGCCGCCGCGACGCCGCGCACCTTCGAGGCCTTCTCGCGCACCGCCGGCGACAGCGACGCCAGCGCGCGCGCCCTGTTGCTCGAGGCGGGGTTGTGGCCGGCGTTCCGCACGCGGCCGTTCAGCCGGGTTCCGGCGCCCACCGCGCAGCCGCTGGCCATCTTCGTCACCGCGCACGACACGCACCCGCTCGCGCCGCGCCTCGACGTGGCGCTCGCCGGGCGCGAGGCCGACCTGGAGCGCGGGCTCGCGGTGCTCAAGCAGCTGACCCCGGGGGCGGTGTGGCTGTGCCGCGGCGTGGGCAGCGCGCTGGGCGTCGGCGCCAGCGGCGCGCGCGTGGCCGAGTTCGGCGGCAAGCACCCGGCGGGCACGGCGGGCTTCCACATTCACACGCTGCGGCCGGTGACGCGCGGCCAGGAGGTCTGGCACGTGGGCGCGCAAGACGTGGCGCGCATCGGCAAGCTCTTCGCGACCGGGCAGCTCGACGTCACGCAGGTCGTGTCGCTGGCGGGCCCGCTGGTGACGCGGCCGCGCCTGGTGCGCACGCGCCTGCACGCGTCGACGGCCGAGCTGACGCACGGCGAGCTGGGCGAGGGCGAAGCGCGCGTGGTGAGCGGCTCGGTGCTGCACGGCGACCGCTGCCACGACGCCATCGAGGGCTACCTGGGCCGCTTTCACCAGCAGGTCACCGTCTTGCGCGAGGGGCGTGACCGCGCGTTCCTCGGGTGGTTGGGCGCGGGCCTGGGCGCGTTCTCGACGGTGCCTACGTTCCTCTCGGCGCTGCTGCCGGGCAAGCGCTTCGCGTTCGACACCAACACGCACGGCGGGCTGCGGGCGATGGTGCCCATCGGCATGTACGAGCGCGTGCAGCCGATGGACCTCATGGTGACGCACCTGCTGCGCGCCCTGGCCGTCGGCGATCTCGAGTGGGCTGAGGAGCTCGGCGCGCTGGAGCTGGACGAAGAAGACCTCGCGCTGTGCACCTACGTGTGCCCCGGCAAGTACGACTACGGCCCCGCGCTGCGGCGGGTGCTGGACACCCTCTCGGCGGAAGGTTGACGCGATGAAGCCCCTGCGTCGTCTGTTGGACCACGTGGCCCCGCGCTTCCTGCCCGGTGGGGCGTGGGAGCGGCTGTACCCGCTGTACGAGGCGGCCGACACGTTCCTCTACACGCCGCCGACGGTGACGGCGCGCGGCCCGCACGTGCGCGACGGCCTCGACCAGAAGCGCATGATGATGACGGTGGTCGTCGCGCTGCTCCCTGCGGTGGGCATGGCGCTCTACAACACCGGCTACCAGGCGCACCTCGCGGTGGAGCACGGCGGCGCGCTGCTGCCGACGTGGCAGACCGACGTGTACCGCTGGCTCGGACTGCCGGTGACGTCGGCGTCGGTGCTGGGCTGCGTGGTGCACGGCGCGCTGTATTTCCTGCCGGCGACGCTGGTGACCTACGCGGCCGGCGGCGCCTTCGAGGTGCTGTTCTCGGTGGTGCGCCGCCACGAGGTGAACGAGGGCTTCCTGGTGACGGGGCTCCTCATTCCCATGACGCTGCCGCCCACGGTGCCGCTGTGGCAGGTCGCGGTGGGCACGGCCTTCGGCGTCGTCATCGGCAAGGAGATCTTCGGCGGCACCGGCATGAACTTCCTCAACCCGGCGCTGGTGGCGCGGGCCTTCCTCTTCTTCGCGTACCCCGCGCAGCTCTCGGGCGCGGTGTGGGTGGCGGCGACGCCGGCCGACGGCACCTCGGGCGCGACGTGGCTCGCCTCGCTGGCCGAGGGCGCGGGCCCCTTGCCGGGGCTCGACTGGTGGGACGCCTTCTGGGGCCGCATCCCCGGGTCGATGGGCGAGACCTCGGCGGCGGCCGCGCTGGTGGGCGCCGCGCTGCTGGTGCTGACGCGCATCGGCGCGTGGCAGACCATGCTGGGCGTGGCGCTGGGCTCCTTCGTCACCGCGTGGGGTCTCAACACCATCGGCAGCGCCGGCAACCCGATGTTCGCGGTGCCGTTCCACTGGCACGCGGTGCTGGGCGGCTGGGCCTTCGGGTTGGTCTTCATGGCCACCGACCCCGTGTCGTCGGCCTTCACCGCCACCGGCAAGCACGTCTACGGCTTCGGCATCGGGGCGCTGTGCGTGCTGATTCGCGTCGTCAACCCGGCGTACCCGGAAGGCATGATGCTGGCGATTCTCTTCATGAACATGTTCGCGCCGCTCATCGACCACGCGGTCATCGCGGCCAACAAGCGACGGAGGGCCCGGCGCTATGCCGCAGAAGCGTGACTCGACGGCGTACACGCTGCTCTTTTCGGTGGCGGTCTGCCTGGTGTGCGCGGTGCCCATCGCCAGCGCGGCGGTGCTGCTGCGGCCGCGGCAGGCGCTCAACCAACGCGTCGACCGCCTCAGCAAGGTGCTGGGCGTGGCGGGGCTGGTGGCGCCCGGCGAGCGGCTCAGCGCCGACGAGGTCGAGGCGCGCTTCTCGCGCTCGATGACGCCGGTGGCCGTCGACCTGCGCACCGGTGAGGCCACCACGGCCATCGACGCGGCCACGTTCGACCAGCGCAAGGCCGCCAAAGACCCGGCCACCAGCACCGCGGCGCCGCCCAACGACGCGCGCGTGCTGCGCGTGCCGCACCACGCGGTGGTGTACGAGGTGAAGCGCGACGGCCGCGTCGACGGGCTGGTGCTGCCCATTCAAGGGTACGGGCTGTGGTCGACGCTGTACGGCTACCTCGCGATGGCGGCCGACGGGCGCACCATCACCGGCATCACGTTCTACGAGCACGGCGAGACGCCCGGCCTCGGCGGTGAGGTCGAGAACCCCGCGTGGCAGGCGAAATGGAAAGGGCGGCTGGCCTTCGACGACGCGGGCGCCGTGAAGCTGAAGGTCATCAAGGGCGCGGCGGGCCCGGCCGAGACCGACCCGTACCGCGTCGACGGGCTGTCGGGCGCCACCATCACCTCGCGGGGCGTCTCGCACACCCTCGAGTTCTGGCTGGGGCCTGACGCCTTCGGCCCGTGGCTGACGAAGTACCGCGCGACGCAAGGAGCCAGGTGATGTTCGACAAGAAGAGCCGCGCAGCGCTCGTCGACCCGTTGGTCGACGACAACCCCATCGGCAAGCAGGTGCTGGGCATCTGCAGCGCGCTGGCGGTCACCACCATGCTGTCGACGTCGATGGTGATGTCGTTGGCGGTGACGAGCGTGCTCATCGCCAGCAACGTCGTCATCAGCCTCATCCGCAACCTCATTCCCCCGAGCGTGCGCATCATCGTGCAGCTCACCGTCATCTCGTCGCTCGTCATCGTCTGCGACCAGGTGCTCAAGGCCTACGCGTACGACGTGTCGAAGCAGCTGTCGGTCTTCGTGGGCCTCATCATCACCAACTGCATCCTCATGGGGCGGGCCGAGGCCTTCGCCATGCAGAACGGCCCGGGCGCGAGCCTGTTCGACGCGCTGGGCAATGGTGCGGGCTACAGCGTGGTGCTGCTGACGGTGGCCACGGTGCGCGAGCTGCTCGGCAGCGGCACGTTGCTGGGCCAGCGCGTGCTGCCGCTGGCGAGCGAGGGCGGCTGGTACACGCCCAACGGGTTGATGGTGCTCTCGCCGGCCGCGTTCTTCCTCATCGGCGGGCTGGTGTGGGCGCTGCGCACGTGGAAGCCGAAGCAGGTCGAGACCGAGCTGGTGGTGCACCTCGAGGCCCCGGCCTCGCACTGACGGGACACACGACATGAGCCACTACGTCAGCCTGTTGGTGAAGAGCATCTTCGTCGAGAACATGGCGCTCGCCTTCTTCCTGGGCATGTGCAGCTTCCTGGCGGTGTCGAAGAAGGTCAGCACCGCGCTCGGCCTGGGCGTGGCGGTGGTGTTCGTGATGACCATCACCGTGCCGCTCAACAACCTGCTGCTGCACGGCGTGCTGCGCGAGGGCGCGCTGGGCGCGGTGCACCCGTCGCTGGCCGACGTCGACCTCTCGTTCCTCGTGTTCCTCAGCTTCATCGGCACCATCGCGGCGCTGGTGCAGATCGTCGAGATGGCCATCGAGAAGTTCGCGCCCGGTCTCTACGCGGCGCTGGGCGTGTTCCTCCCGCTCATCGCGGTGAACTGCGCCATCCTCGGGGGGGCGCTGTTCATGGACCAGCGCGACTACACGCTGGGCGAGAGCGCGGTCTTCGGCCTCGGCTCGGGCCTGGGCTGGCTGCTGGCCATCGTGGCGCTGGCCTCGGTGCGCGAGCGCCTGCGCTACTCGAACCCGCCGCCGGCGCTGCGCGGGCTGGGCCTCACCTTCATGGTGACCGGGCTGCTGGCCATCTGCTTCATGGCGTTCGCGGGGGTGCAGCTGTGACGACCGTGGTGCTGGGGGTGGCCGTGTTCCTGGTGCTGGTGCTGGCGCTGGTCTCGGTGCTGCTGGCGGCGCGCAGCCGGCTGGTGCACCAGGGCGAGCTGGCCATCGTCATCAACGATGACCGCACGGTGAAGGCGCGCGGCGGCGGCACGCTGCTGGGCACGCTGGCCGAGCAGAAGCTCTTCGTGCCCTCGGCGTGCGGCGGCAAGGGCAGCTGCGGCGTGTGCAAGGTCGAGGTGCTGGAAGGCGGCGGCGCCATGCTGCCCACCGAGCTGAGCCACGTGAAGCGCGGCGAGGCGCGGCGGGGCGTGCGTCTGGCCTGCCAGCTCAAGCTCAAGGAAGACCTCAAGATCCACCTCGAGCCGGCCATCTTCGGCGTGCGCCAGTGGAAGTGCCGCGTGCGCTCGAACGACAACGTGGCCACCTTCATCAAGGAGCTGGTGCTGGAGCTGCCGAAGGGCGAGACGGTGCCGTTCCGCGCTGGCGGCTACGTGCAGATCGACTGCCCGCCGCACGAGGTGAAGTACCGCGACTTCGAGGTGGCCGAGCGCTTCCGCGACGAGTGGGACCAGTACAAGCTGTGGGACCTCACGTCGGCCACGCGCGAGCCGGTGACGCGCGCGTACTCGATGGCGAACTACCCGCTCGAGAGCGACGTCATCATGCTCAACGTGCGCATCGCCACGCCGCCGCCGCGCACCACCGGGCTGCCGCCGGGCATCATGTCGTCGTACATCTTCTCGCTGAAGCCGGGCGACGAGGTCACCATCTCCGGGCCGTACGGTGAGTTCTTCGCGAAGGAGACGAAGAACGAGATGTGCTTCATCGGCGGCGGCGCGGGCATGGCGCCCATGCGCTCGCACCTCTTCGACCAGTTCCGCCGGCTGAAGAGCGACCGCAAGGTGACCTTCTGGTACGGCGCGCGCTCGCTGCGCGAGATGTTCTACCGGGAAGACTTCGACGCGCTCGCGAAGGACAACCCCAACTTCTCGTGGCACGTGGCGCTGTCCGAGCCGCGCCCCGAAGACGCGTGGAAGGGCCACACCGGCTTCATCCACCAGGTGCTGCACGACGAGTACCTCGCGCGGCACCCGTCGCCCGAAGACATCGAGTACTACCTGTGCGGCCCGCCGCCGATGCTCAAGGCCTGCATGAAGATGCTGGAGCAGCTCGGGGTCGAGCGCGAGAACATCGCCTTCGACGACTTCGGGTGAAGGGCAAGCAGCCCTTCTCGCTGCGTCAGGCGTCGGCGCGCTGGTGGGGGCTGCTGGCGGCGCTGGTGGTGGCCAGCGCGGCGACGTACCTGGGGCGCGGCGCCGCGCCCGCACCGCCGGCGCGCCTCGAGGGGCGCACCATGGGCACCACCTGGCAGGTGACGCTGAACGGGCCGCGCGACGACGCGCGCCTCGCGTCGCTGCGCGCCGAGGTCGAGGCGCTGCTCGTGCGCGTCAACGACAGCATGTCCACCTACCAGTCCGACTCCGAGCTCTCGCGCTTCAACGCGCGCGCGTCGACCGAGCCCGTCGACGTGTCACCCGAGCTGGCCGCGGTGCTGCGCGCGGCGCTCGAGGTGTGGCGCGCGTCGGGTGGGGTGTTCGACGTTACGGTCGGCCCGTTGGTCGACGCCTGGGGCTTCGGCGCCCGCGGCCGCCGGCAGACCGTGCCCGCCGACGACGAAGTGACGGCGCTGCTGGCGACGGTGGGCAGCGACAAGCTGCAGCTCGACGGCGCGCAGCTGCGCAAGCTGCACCCGGCGCTGCGCGTCGACCTCTCGGCCATCGCCAAGGGCGACGCCGTCGACCGCGTGTCGGCGCTGCTGGTCTCGCTGGGCGAAGGCGACCACCTCGTCGACATCGGCGGCGAGCTGCGCGCCCGCGGCCGCAACGCGCGCGGCGAGCCCTTCGTCGTCGGCGTCGAAGAGCCTGACCCCGAGCGCCACGCGGTGCGGCTGGCGGTGACGCTGGGTGACCTCGCCATCGCCAGCTCGGGCAACTACCGCAACTTCTTCGAGGTCGACGGGGTGCGCTACGCCCACACGCTCGACCCTCGCACCGGGCGGCCGGTGCAGCACCGGCTGTCGGCGGTGTCGGTGCTGCACGCGCGCTGCGCCGTCGCCGACGCGTGGGCCACCGCGTTGATGGCGGCGGGCCCTGACGAGGCGTGGCGCCTGGCGAACGAGCAGCAGCTCGACGTGCTGCTGCTGGTCGAGGGTGACGGCGGCGTCGTCGAGCGCGCCACCCCCGGCTTCGCGGCCAGGTTGCGTCGCGGCGCAGAAAGCGCGAAGCCCGCGCCATGACGTTGCTGGTGACCGCCCTCGCCGTGCTGCTGGCCTTCGCGCTGATGGCCGTGGGCGTGGTGCTGCGCGGCAAGCGGCTGCGCGGCTCGTGCGGCGGCGAGGGCAGCGCCGACTGTCACTGCGAGCGCGTGGGCGTGCCGGTAGAAGACCGCGCCTGCGAGCGGCTCAAGCGCGGTCAGAAGCCCGCGGCCAGCTCGACGTAGAAGGTGCGGCCGTACTGAGGCACCCGCGAGAAGGCGATCTCACTCAGCACCGGCACCACGTAGCGCTGGTCGAGCAGGTTCTGCACGCCCGCGAAGTAGCGGATGGGCCCGTACTCACCGGACAGGCCGACGTTCAGCAGCAGCGCTTCGCCCAGCAGCGAGCCGTCTTGCGCGCGGCGGCCCGACTGGTAGGTGCCCTGCGTCGACAGCCGCACCAGGCCTTCCTTGATGGGCACCAGCGCGCGGACCGAGGCCAGGTGCATCGGGTACGCGCCGCCGGTGATGTCGACGCCGCCGAGCCACACGAAGCTGTACGAGCCTTCGACCAGCGTGAAGCGACCGGGCCGCCACCGCAGCTGCGCTTCGGCGCCGCCGGCCATCAGCGTGCCGTTGGAGTTCGTGTAGACGACGCACTGCGTGGGCGTGCCCCCGGCGCCGCACAGCGGCGTGGGTTCCGTCTCTTCGGCCAACACCACGAGCTGGTCGATGAGGTTGAAGTAGCCGGCGACGGTGGCGCGCAGCTCGGGCGTGAAGTCGTGTGAGTGCTCGAGCTCGAAGGTGGTGATGAGCTCGGGCCGCGGCGGCGTCGGGGCCGGGCGCTGCGTGACGAAGTTGTCGCCGAAGTACGTCTCGTAGACGTTGGGCGCACGGAAGGCGCGGCCCACGACGAGCTTGGTGAGGCCCTGGTCATAGAGGCGCGCCACCACCGCGCCGCGCGGCGAGAGCGCGACCTCCGGCAGGTCGAGGTACTTGTCGACGCGCAGACCCGCCTGCAGGAACACGCGGCTGCCGATGCGCCACTCGTCGAGCAACGTGCCGGAGAGCAGCACGCGCGTGTGGTGCTCTTCAGTGGCGAAGCCCACGGGCTGCTGCCGCACGAGCTGGCCCTGACCTTCAAAGGCCGCCGTGAGCCGGTTGCCTTCGAACAACGTCACGCCCGCGCGCACCTCGGCGCTGAACCAGTCGGCGCCGCCGGTGTCGGTGATGCGCGGCAGCGTGTTGCCCAACTCGTCGGCCTGCGCGTACCAGCCGCGGTACCGGCTCGCGTCGTAGCTGGCGCGCGCGTTCAAGGTGACGCGGCTCCACGCCTTCTCGTAGCGGAGCTCGGCGAAGCCGCGCGCGTCGGTGTACTCGGTGCCCGGCAGGCCGAACGCGCTGCCCAGCGGCTGCGTGGGAATCTGTTTGCGGCGCTGCTGCAGCCTGGCGACGAGCGTGAAGCCCTCGAGCTCGCCGCGCATCGAGACGCCGAGTGAACGTTCAGCGTCGAGCCCGCGCACGCTGACGCCGTTGCCGAGGTCGGTGTTGGGCGCGCCTTCGGCCCAGTAGCCCGCGCCGGTGAGGCTGATGGACCTGCCTTCGGTGCCGAGGCTGCCGAACGCGCGCGCCTTCACCGAGTTCTGGCCGCCGGCGCCGACCACGCCTTCCACGTTGCGCTTGTTGCCCACGCGCGCGCGCGGCACGACGTTGATGACACCGAAGAACGCGCCCGTACCGAAGAGAATCGACGCCGGGCCGCGCACCACTTCGATGCGCTCGATGCCCGAGAGGTCGACCTCGAAGTCGCGCGCGCTGAAGCCCTGGCCGGCCCACACGTCGTTGACGGGGTGCCCGTCCCACAGAATCAAGAGGCGCGTGTTGAGGTCGCCCGGCGGCTGGAAGCCGCGCACGCCGATGTACGTGTAGATGCGATCGTCGGCGAAGAAGAAGCCGCGCACCGCCTGCAGCGCTTCGGGCAGCGTCTGGTAGCCGAACGCGCGCAGCTCTTCGCGCGTGATGACGGTGACCGACGCCGGCGCTTCATCGGCGGTGAGCTGCGATTTCGACGCGGCGGTGACCTGCGGCGGCGCGTAGCGGAGCGCTGCGGTGACGCGCGCTTCTTCGCCTTCGGTGACGACGACCTTCTCTTTGAGCGGCGTCACGTCGTCGGCGGTGACCTCGACCTCGTACTCACCGACCGGCAGCGTCAGCACCGTCGGCGTGAAGCCGTAGTCGCGCCCGTCGACGCGCACGATGGACGCCTCGCGGTTCGAGGTGACGACGACCTTGCCGGTGGCCTTCTGTTGCTGCGCGAGCGTCACGTCGGCACTGGTGCCGACGTCGCCCTTCACGTCGACCACCACCTGCTGCGTGATGAAGCCCGGCGCTTGCACCGTCAGCACGCGCTGGCCGGGCGGGAGCTCGAACGTTGCGGGCAGCCGGCCCAGCGCTTCGCCGTCGACGCCGAGCCGCACCACCGCGCCTTCGGGCGTGCCCTTGAGGGACACCGAGCCGACGACGCGGGGCAGCTCCACGGCCTGCTTCGCTTCACGACCGCGCGCGGCGGTCAGCTTCACGTTGGCGCCGCGGTGGCCTTCGAGCTCCAGCAGCAGCGTGTGCGCGCCCGGCGGCACCGCGATGGTCAGCGGCGTCTTGCCGCGGCTGCCGAGGTCTTTGCGGTCGACGAAGAGCTCCGCGCCCGTTGGCGTCGACGTGACGGTGACGAGCGCCACCTTGGGGCCCAGCCGCGTCAACGCCGCGCGCACGTCGCGCTTGTCGCCCTCGGGCAGCGAGGCGTCGACGGCGAGGTCGTTCCAGTAGCGGTAGGCCTCGTCGTAGCGGTCGCTGGCCTCGTAGCAACGCGCGATGTTGAAGAGCACGTTGCGGTTGGGCACCAGCCGGTACGACAGGAAGTACGACGCCAGCGCGCCGTCGTAGTCGCGCCTGGCGAACGCGCGGTTGCCCAGCTCGAAGGCCACGTCGGCCTCGTCAGCGGTGTTGTCAGCGAAGGCCGGCGCGGCAAACAGCACCGCCACGGCGAGAACGAACGGGCGCACGGAATCGCGGAGCCTACTCTTCACGGCGTACGCGGCAATTTCGTTGGGGCCTCTGCGTAGACTGGCGGCATGCGATGGCTGACGGCCGCGGTGGTGCTCGTGACGGTGGTGGCGAGCTGGTGGCTCGTGCGCGACGACGAGGTAGCGGCGGTGCCCGCGGTGCCGGAGCTCGTTGTCGAGACGCCGTCGGTGACGCCGCCTCAGCAGCCCGCCGTCGAGCCGCCGAAGGTCGCCGTCGTCGCGGAAGTGCCCGCCCCGGACGCTGGCGTCGTCGCGTCAGCGCACGACGTCATCTTTGATGTGCGGCGCGACGGCGTGTACGCGGTCGGCCTGCGCGTGACGGTCTCGCAGGGCACCGAGCGTGAGAGTGGCCTCGTCAACGTGATGGGCGGGCTGACCCTGCCGCTGCGCCCGGGCACGTGGACGGTGCACAATGACGACGTGACGCCTCGCGAGTTCGAGGTGACCGACGAGACGAAGCTGGTGGCGCTGGAGCAGCGCGTCTCCAGGCCCGTGGGTGGCCGCGTGGTGACGGTGGCGGGTGCGCTGGTCCCGGGCATCGAAGTGCGCGTCGGCGACGCGCGCGTGCGCACCAGGGGCGCGGGCCGTTTCTCGACCACCACGTCAGCGAGGCAGGTCGACGTGTACGTCCGAGACGGCGACCGCATGTCTGCGACGAAGCGGGTCGAGCCTCCCGTCGACGACGTGGAGCTCGTGGTGGAAGACCTGTACCCGCTCGAGCTCGACGTGGGGGCGCGCGTCGCGAACGTGTCGGTGTCACACCGGCTCGGCGCGGCCTCGGTCTCGTGTGACGAGACCTGCACGGTGAAAGTGCCGACGGGCGACTACCGCGTCGTCGCGATCTCAAGGCGTCGCGGCACCGTGTTGATGGCGCGCGCCGAAGGCACGCAGGGGCAGAAGGGCGATCACAGGGTGCTGAGCTTCTCGCCCGCGCCGCCAGTGACGGGCACGGTGACCAACAGCGCAGGCGCGCCGCTGGCCGACGTGTTGCTGCGCATGGTGCCTGCTCTGGCTGCAACAGACAGCAGCAGCTGGGTCGCCATCTCGAAGCGCGACGGCTCGTTCAGCTTCGACAACGGCACGCGTGGCTCGACGTTCGAGCCGGGGTGGAACTCGCCGTCGTGGCGCATCGAAGCGGTTGCGCCGTGGCACGCGACGCCGGTCTACGTGTCGTTCGGCGATGCGCCGGTGTCGGTGGTGGCCGAAGTGTTGCCGCCCTCGCCGTAGCAGTCAGCGACAGAACCGCGCCCACGCCTCGGGAATGGGTCCGCCCATCAATTTCTCCGCCGCGCCGCGCTCGAGCAGCACGAACGTGAAGTCGCCGGTGAAGCACAGCTCGCCGCCCTGACGGATCTCACACGTCGCCTTCACGATGCGGCTGCTGGTCTTCGTCAGCCGCGCGCGCGCTTCCACTTCGAGGCCCACGCGCACGCCCTTGTGCAGCTTCGCTTCGAAGCTCGTGGTGAAACCGAACTTGCCGGTGCCCGCCAGCACCGCCCACGCCGCGGCCTCGTCGGCCAGCGTCGAGATGAGCCCGCCGTGCATCAAGCCCAGCGGCCCCTGGTGGTGTGGCTGCGGCACCATCGTCGTCACCACGTCGTCGCCTTCCGTCGTGAACGCGAGGTGGAAGCCGGCCGGGTGGTGCGGCGCGCAGCCGAAGCACTGCTGTTCGGGGCCGAACAACGTTCCGTCCAAAGGCGAGACCGCTGGCGTCATGCGGCGCCTGTAGCATGCGCGCATGGCGCCTCGACTCGAACTCCGTGCGCAGGGTGAAGCCCAACTCGAAGCCGAGCTGCGGCAAGACGCAGACTTTCAACGCGCGCTCGCTGAGCTCGAGAAGCAGCCCGAGGTGAACGCCCGCAGAGATCTGCTCGCGAGCTCCGTGCGGGTGACCTCGTCGATGGCGCCGAAGCTGGTCTCACTCGTCGAGGCCGCGCGCGAGACGCTGGGCGTCGAAACGGCCGTCGAGACGTATGTGTACCCCGACTCGATGTTCAACGCGGGCTGCCTGCGCGCCGAGAACGGCCGCGTCTTCGTGATGTTCAGCAGCGCGCTGCTCGAGGCCTTCGACGACGACGAGCTGCGCTTCGTCATCGGGCACGAACTCGGCCATCACCTGTTCGCGCACCACCGCATTCCCGTGCGCATCCTCGTCGGCGGCACGCACACCATGGCGGGCCCGGTGGTGATGAAGCTCTTCGCGTGGTCGCGCTACGCGGAGATCTCCGCCGACCGCGCGGGCCTCGTCTGCACGTCGGGGCTCGAGCCGGTGGCGCGCGCGTTCTTCAAGCTGGCGTCTGGCCTGCGCGGCGGCCTCGTGCAGATGCGCGTGGAAGATCTCGTCGGTCAGCTGGGCGAGCTCCGCGCCGAGCTCGAACGTGAGCCACAACACGACGACCGTCCGCGCCACGACTGGTTCTCGACGCACCCGTTCAGCCCGCTGCGGCTCCGCGCGGCGCGCGCGTTCGTGAACCGCTCCAGCGACGCGGCGCTCGAAGAGGAAGTGCGCGAGCTGATGTCCATCATGGAGCCCACGTACCTCGCCGAGAAGAGTGAGCCCGCCGAGCTGATGCGTCGCTTGCTGCTCGCCGGCGGCGTCTCGGTGGCGGCGTCGTCTGGCGACATCGACCCAAAGGAGCGGGACGTGCTCGACCGCTTCTTTGGCGCAGGCACGACCGCCGGCGTCAACGTGAAGGCGCTGCAGGGCGTGCTGGCGCAACGCGCGCGCGACGTGAAGGAACGGGTGCCCGCCATTCGTCGGCAGCAGGTGCTCAGAGACCTGACGCTCATCGCCCGCGCCGACGGCCACGTCGATGAAGCCGAGCGGGCGCTCCTGCTCGACATCGCCGAGCAGGCCGGGGTGGAACGCAACATCGTCGACGGGGCGATGACCGCCGACCTCGAGTTGGATTGAGGCGGAAAGCCGCCTTCAGGGGTACAATCGCGCGCGGTGTCCGCCCCCAACATTCCCGACCTCTCCGGCAAGAAGATCGGCGAGTACGAGATCGTCAAACGCATCGGCGTGGGCGGCATGGGTGCGGTGTACGAAGGCCGCCAGCCGCTCATCGGCAAGCGCGTCGCGGTGAAGGTGCTGCTGCCCTCGCTCTCGAACGAGCAGGAGCTGGTCGAGCGGTTCCTCGCTGAAGCGCGCTCGGTCAACGAGATCCGCCACCGCGGCATCGTCGACATCTTCAGCTTCGGGCAGCTGCCTGAAGGCTCGCACTACTTCGTCATGGAGTACCTCGAAGGCGAGCCCTTTGACCGCATCGTCAAGCAGCGCGCGCCGCTGCCGTTGGGTGAAGCGCTGGCGTGGACCGACGAGGTGCTCGACGCGCTCGACGCCGCGCACTCCGCCGGCATCATTCACCGCGACATCAAGCCGTCGAACCTGTTCCTGGTGAACACCGGGCGCGGGCGGCCCTACGTGAAGCTGCTCGACTTCGGCATCGCGAAGCTCGGCGCGTTCCAGGGCGAAGCGACGCCGCAGACCCGCGCGTCGGTCATCCTCGGCACGCCCGACTACATCAGCCCCGAGCAGGCGCGCGGCAAGCCCATCAGCCCGCAGACCGACCTCTACGCGCTGGGCTGCGTGCTCTTCGAGCTCGTCACCGGTGCCCGCGTCTTCAAGGGCGAGAACACACTGCAGACCATGTGGAGCCACGTCGAAGACGAGCCGCCGGTGCCGTCTTCGCTGCGCCCCGACATTCCGCCGCAGCTCGACGACGCCATCCTCTGGGCGCTCCAGAAGGCGCCAGAGAATCGACCGCCTTCCGCCGCCGCGCTGCGCGAGGTGCTTGAGTCGCTGCGCCTGGTGGTCGGGCCCTCGGGCTTCACGCCGCCGCCCATCACCGGTGGCCACAAGCCGCTCGCGCACACGCCGCCGCCGTCGGGCCGCAGCCGCGCCGTGGGCACGCCGGCGCCGCGCTCTGGTGCGCAGCCTCCGCTCAAGACGCCCTCGCCGGCGTCGCTGCGCACGGGTGGCCAGCCGCCGCTGCCTTCTGAACAGACCCGCGTCGCGCCGCCCACCGCGGTGATGGACCTGCCGACCGCCGCCTCGCGCCCGGCGGTCTCACGCAGCGGCGCGCACGCCGGCGTACCGCCTTCCTCTCTCGAGGCGGCCGAGCGCTCGACCGACGCCGCCGTCGCCGTGGTGCCGGGCCCTTCTGCCGCTGAGCGCTCGACCGACGCAGAGGTCGACGTCATCGCGCCGCCGACCTCCAGGCTGCCCTTCATCGTCGTCGGCGTCGTGGCGCTGCTGCTGCTCGTCGTGGGTGGTGTGGTCCTCACGCGTGACGATGACGCGGCGACGGCGCCGCCTGCGCCAGCCGTGGTCGAAGCGCCGCCCGCGCCGGCACCGACGCCCGTGCAGAAAGACGCGCCGCCGGACATTCCCGTCGAGGCCACCACGCAGGAAGTCCCGCAGCCCGAGGCGCCCGTCGTTGACCCGAAGCCGGTCGCCGTCGTCGACCCGCCGCAGCCTGAACCGAAACCCGAGCCTTCGAAGCCGAAGCCCACCGGCATCACCACTGAGAAGCTGGTGGCGCGCATGCGCAAGGTGGAAGCCGCGCTCGCGTCGAAGGAATCGGAGACCGGCGCGCGCGACAACGTGATGCGCCAGTTCGTCGAGCAGGCCAAGAAGCAGGTGCGCGCGGCCAGCAATGACTCGGAGCGCCGCGAGGCGTGGAACTTCCTCGGCGACCTCGAGCGGCAGCTGAAACGGTAACGCACCTACAGCGGCGCACACCCGAGTGCTTCCGAGCGCCGGAGCGCAGGGTTGAAGCGGTACACTCGCCGACGTGCTCCCACTCCTGATCGCGCAGTTGGCGTTGGCTCAAGCCGGCGACACCCGAACACCTGTCGCCGTGGTGATGACCTCCAAGCGCCCCGGCGCGACGACGGCCGCCACCAAGATCGCCCAGCGCGTCGTTGATTCGTTCAAGCGCGAAGGCGTCGTCGGGCTGCTCGACGACACCGCCGCCAGCAAGGAACTGCGCGACGCCGGCTTCTCGGACCCCAAGTCGTGTCAGGGCGCGCGTGCGTGCTTGAGCAAGTTGGCCATTCTTCTCGGGCCGAAGGCCGTGGTGGTGGGCGTAGACGTCGGCAAGGTCGGCAAGACGCTGGCGATTCACCTCGAAGCGGTCGCGGCTGACAAAGACACCTCGCTCGCGACGCTGGACGTCTCGTCGTCGATGGACGGCTGGAGCGACGCGATGTCGGCGCCCATCGTCGTCTTCGTGCGCGACGTGAAGGCGAGCCTCGAGCTCGGCAAGAAGAAGGACGTCGTCGCCGCGTCGCCGCCGCCGCCTCCGCCCGCAGAGGTCGCGCCGACCAGCGACGCGCCCACCAGGACGGACCTCACGCCGGCGCCCAGCGCGTCTGAGTCGCCCGTCATCGTCAGCCAGGAGCCCGGGAAGCCGCCGCGCGTTGCGGGCTGGGTGCTCGCGGGTGGCGCGGCCGTGGCGGCAGGCGCGGCGGTGGGCCTCGGCATCATGGGCGGCAACGCGCGCTCGCAGTGGGACGCGGCGCTGGTGCCGCTGCCCGATGGAACGCAGGGCACCGCGTTGTCGCGCCCTGACGCGGAGCGGGTGGCGGGTGAAGCCAACGCCGGCACCGTCGGTGCCATCACGGCCGGAGTCGTCAGCGCGGGCCTCACCGCCGCCGCGACGTACTTCTTCCTGAAGGAGTGATTCGTATGCGTCGTTTCCTCGCCCTGTCTGCAGTCCTCAGCGCCGCGTCGTGTGTCGACCCCAGCGCGCTGCACGCGTTCGAGTGCACCGCCGACGGTCACTGCACGATGTTGGCGGACGGCGGCGGGGTGGTGGCGACGGGCGGTGGCGTCGGAGGTGGCGCTGCCGCGACGGGCGGCGGTGCTGGCGGCGGGAGCGCGATGACAGGCGGCGGTGGTGGCACCGTGGCGTGCACGTCGTCGTCGTGTACCGGGTGCTGCGACGCGAGCGGCACGTGTCGCAACGGCACCGACGCGACGGCGTGCGGTGAGCTGGGCGCTGCCTGTGCCGAGTGTGGCGCTGGCGCTCGCTGCGTCGCGGCGGCGTGTGAGCCGCTCACGGGGCAGGGCGGAGCGTGCACCAGCGGCAGCGACTGTCTGTCGGGCTCCTGCGCGCAGGGCGTGTGCTGCGACCGCGCGTGTGCCGGCGCGTGCGAGCGCTGCGACAGCGTGGGCACCGCCGGGGTCTGCAGCCCGGTGCCCGAGTCGACGCAGGTGACGGCCTGCGGCGCGTACGCGTGTGACGGCGTCAACGGCGCGTGCCCCACGACGTGCACCACCGCGCAGCAGTGCGCGCCCGGGCATTTCTGCGGCAGCGGCGTCTGCATTCCTTTCAAGGGCTCGGGTGAAGCGTGCACCGCCAACGTGCAGTGCTCGACGGGCTTCTGCGCTGACGGGGTGTGCTGTGACAGCGCGTGCAGCGGCAGCTGCGACGTGTGCAACGACCCGGGCGCGCCGGGCACCTGTTCGCCGGCGGCGTCGGGCAGCGCGGGCTCGCCGGCCTGCGGCATGGGCGTGGTGTGCAACGGCTCGCTCGCCGACTGCCCCATCACCTGCACGAGTGGTTGCCCCAGCAACACGTACTGCAGCGGCACGTACTGCTCGGCCAAGAAGGAACAAGGCGTGGCGTGCACCGCGGCGACGCAGTGCCTGTCGGGCTTCTGCAACGACGGCGTGTGCTGCGACAGCGCGTGCAGCGGGAACTGCGACACGTGCGCGGCGGCTCAGGGCGCGAGCGCTGATGGTGTCTGCACGCTGCAGGCTCCGACGCGCATCTGCCGCGGCGCCACCAGCGCGTGCGATCGCATCGAGTACTGCAGCGGCACGTCAGCAACGTGCCCCAACAATTCGTTCGCCGATGCGGGCGTGACGTGTGACCCGCCCATGGTGCCCGGTTGGGGCGGCTGTGGTGGCGACGGCGGCTGCGGCACCAGCGGCGTGCAGTCCCGCACGCGCACCGACTACCGCTGCACGGGCGCCAACGCCGACTGTGTCGGGCAGACCAGCACCGAGACGCAGTCGTGCCCGCTCAACACCGAAGGCTTCACCTGCGGCGCATCGACGCACGGCCCGTGGTCCGGCTGCGGGTGGACCGACGTGTGCGACACCACTGCCGACGAGTCGCGCACCCGCACCGACCTGCGCTGCACGAGTGGCATCTGCGCGGGGCTGCAAGAGAGTGAGACGCGTGCGTGCACGCCACGCGTGACCGAGAACCTCTCGTGTGGCGCCACAGTGCCCGGCATGTGGTCGAGCTGCGCCTACGCCAACGCGGAGTGCTCCGAGACCGGTCAACGCACGCGCCCCAGCGTCGAGGCTGTGTGTCAGTCGGGCATGTGTGGTTCGCGCACGGTCACCGAGACCGACACCGCCGGCTGCGTGCGTGACCGCGACGGCATGAGCTGCGGCGCGGGAGGCCCGATACCTGGAGCGTGGACGAGCTGCAGCTACGCGAGCCCGTGCGCGCTCACCGGCACCCGCACGCGCACGGTGACGAGCTGGGCGTGCTCCAACGGTGGCTGCATCTCGAGCATGGCCACCGAGACGGACCCGTCGACGTTCTGCAACCGCGGCAACCCGCCAGGCGCGTGTCAGCCGACCGAGACGGCGCCGCCCACGAACTGCTCGTACGCCGACCTCTGCGTCAACACGGGCTCGGGCACGCAAAGCGTCACCACGTACGCGTGCAACGCCGGCGCGTGCGTGCCGTCGACGACGCAGCAGCCTGCGACGTGTACGCGCAACAGCGACGGCACCACGTGCCGGCCGTCAGCCGGCATCTGCGACCGCGCAGAGACCTGCTCCGGCGGGGTGTGCCCGACGAACACGTTCCAGCCGACGACCTACGTGTGCGAGCCGTACAGCGACTTCGACTGCACGAACGCGGCGTACTGCACGGGCAGCTCCGCCACGTGCCCGACCCCGACGCGGTGGTGTCCGGTGTCGCGCTGCTGCGGCGACGGCACCTGCAGCCTCGATTGCAGCATCATCCCGTGAGCGTCTGCAGCTCCTGCCAGCGCGCGTAGAGCCGCTCGACGTCGTGCGTGGCCTTCTCCAGCTCCACGCTCAACGACGCCACGTCGCTCGCCTTCGCGAACACCGCGGGGTCCGCCAGCTTCGCCTCCAGCGCTGACTTCTTCTGCTCGGCGCGGTCGATGGCTGCTTCCATGCCGTCGAGCTCGCGCTGGTCCTTGTACGAGAGGCGCGACTGCTTCTTGTCCACCGGCGCCGTCACCACGGCCACCTGCGGCTCTGCAGGCTTCATGGTGGGCTTCGGCGCCTCGACAGGCCCCTTCGCGCGCAGCCGCTGGAACATCGACCAGTTGCCCTCGTAGCGCGTCACGCTGCCATCGCCGGGCACGTAGAGAATCGACGTGGCCACCTTGTCGAGGAAGTAGCGGTCGTGGGTGACGAGCAAGACAGCGCCGTGGAACTCAGCCAGCAGCCGCTCGAGCACGTTCAACGTGACGAGGTCGAGGTCGTTGGTGGGCTCGTCGAGCACGAGCACGTTGGCGCCCTGCAGGAAGAGCTTGGCCAGCAAGAGCCGGTTGCGCTCGCCGCCTGACAGCGCGCTGACCTTCTGCTTCTGCATCGGCACGGGGAAGAGCAGGTCGTCGAGGTAATCGGACAGCCGCACCTTCTTGTCGCCCAGCAGCACCCACTCGTCGTGCCACGCGTTCTCGGCGACGGTGGCCTCTTCGTCCAACGTCATGCGCTGCTGGTCGAAGTACGCGACCTTCGTCTTGGGCCCCAGCTTCACCTCGCCCTTCGCGGGCGGCAGCTCACCCAGCAGCGTGCGCAAGAGCGTCGTCTTGCCGGCGCCGTTGGGGCCGACGATGCCGATGCGCTCACCGGGTTGCATGATGAAAGTCAGGTTCGAGAACAGCAGGCGATCGCCGTAGCCCTGGCTGACGCCGTTGGTCTCGATGACGGTCTGCGAGAGTCGAGGCGCCGCGGCGACCTGGAGCTGCGGCACCTTGGGCCGCTGAAAGCCCTTCTCGGCGAGCAGCTTGTGCGCGCGCTCGATGCGCGCCTTCGACTTGGTGCGACGCGCCTGCGGGCCGCGACGCAGCCACGCGACCTCCTGCGCGATCCACCGCTGGCGCTTGTGTTCTGCGACGCCCGCCTGTTCCTGCGCGACGTACTTCTGCTCGAGGTAGCTCTGGTAGTTGCCGGGGTAGCTGGTGAGGCCGGGCGCGGCGGTGCCTGGCGCCGACACCTCGACGATGCGGTCCACCAACCCGTCGAGGAAGTAGCGGTCGTGCGTGACGAGCAGCAGCGCGCCCTCGAAGTCGTCGAGCTCGTCCTCGAGCCACGACACGGTCTCAGCGTCGAGGTGGTTGGTGGGCTCGTCCAACATCAGCAGGTCGGGCTTCGCCAGCAGCGCGCGCGCGATGGCCACGCGCTTGCGCAGCCCGCCTGACAGCTCGGCGACGGGCCGTTCCCAGTCTTTGACGCCGAGCCGGTCGAGCAGCTTGCGCGCCTCGTGCGCGGTGTCCCAGCCGCCGTGCCGCTCGATGAACTCCGAGAGCTCCGAGAAGCGCGCCAACATCTTGTCGTCGTGCGACGACTCGAACTCCTTCGCGAGCTTCGCGTGCTCTTCGAGCGCGGCCCGCAGCGGCGCCTGCGCGACCTCCAGCTCGCTCTTCACCGTGGCGCCTTCAGCGAACGTGGGTTCCTGCTCGAGGAACGTCACGCGCGCGCCGCGCTGAATCTGGATGAGGCCCGAGTCGGCCTTCTGCGTGCCGGCGAGGATCTTCATCAGCGTCGACTTGCCGCAGCCGTTCACGCCGACGAGGCCCACGCGCTCCTGCGCCTCGATGACGAACTCCAGGTCGTCGAAGAGGGTCCGACTTCCGAAGGACAACGACAGGTTCGCAGCGCGCAGCAACGTCATGGGGCGCCTGTACCACCGCGCGTGTGCAGAGTAAGCGGCGTCGCATGTCCGCCATGCTCAAGCAGTTCAAGAACCTCGCGTCGCCGTCGTCGCTGCGCAGCCTGTGGAGCTACCTGCGCAACGTGCCCGGCGGCGGCGTCATTCTCGGCGGCATCCTCGGTCGCATGGCGCCGTACACCGGCACCATCAAGCCCGAGGTGGTGGAGCTCGAGGCCGGTCGCGCGGTGATTCGCTTGAAGGACCGCCGCGCCGTGCGCAACCACCTCAACTCCATTCACGCCATCGCGCTCATGAACCTGGGCGAAGTGGCCACGGGCGTGGCGGTGATGTTCTCGTTGCCCGACGGCGCGCGCGGCATCATCACCAAGCTGTCGATGGAGTACCTGAAGAAGGCCCGCGGCACGTTGACGGCCGAGTGTGTGTGCCCGCCCATCAGCTCCACCGAGCGCAAGGAATACGAGGTGACCGCCGACCTCAAGAACGCCGACGGCGAGGTCGTCGCGCGCGCGTTCGCCCGGTGGATGATCGGCCCGGCCTGAATCGCAGGAACCTGCCCGTGCGCGCGGTGTCAGTCGCGCATGGCCACCAGCTCGGAAGCGCTGTGCGTGAGGGTGTTGTGGGGTGAACGTCGGGTCGCGACGCACCTGCTGCGCGGCGGTGAGCAGCTCGCGTTGAGCAACGTCGGTGACGTGGTGACGCCCGGCGACGCGCGCATGGCGTTCGACGCCGCGAGCCTGACGTTTCACGAAGGCGTGACGGGAACGGTGCTGCGCAACGGCGAGACGCCGCTGTCGCTGGGCGACGTCGTGCATCGCGGCCTCGCGGTGGAACACGAGGGCGGCTGGCACTTCGAGCTCGGTCGCGCCGACGTGGTGCGGCTCGGCGCGGGGCCGGTGGAGGTCGAAGCGTTTCGGGTGCGTGCGCCGCCGCGGGCGGTGACAGCGTGGCAGCCCGACTACCGGTTCCTGAACACGCTCCTCATCTGCCTCGCGCTCTTCCTCGGCTTCGCGCTGCACGCGTCGCTCGACGTCGAGGCCTGGGAAGACGACACCGTGTCGCGCGACATGACGCGGTTCCGCCGCATTCTCGTGAAGAGCGAGCCACCGCCGGTGCCGGTAAAGAAGCAGGCAGCCGAGACGAAGGAGCCGACGAAGACGAAGCGCGTCGCGGCGAGCGAAGGCAGCCCGAAGCCGCCCAACAAGCCGACGCGCGACACCGGCGGCGCGCTGCCTGACGCGAAGCTGCTCGCGGGCCGCATCTTCGGTGGGCCGGGCGCGGCGGGCGTGTTCGGCCCCGGTGGCCTCGGCAAGGAGCTCGCGGGCGCGATGGGCGGCGTGGTGGCGCTCAACGGCGTCGGCAACGGCGGCTGGTCGCTCAAGGGCAACGGCGCCGGCGGCCCGATGGACCAGACGATTCAGATCGGCGGCATCGCGCGCTCGGGCGTCGACAAGCTGCAGGGCATCGGCCGGCTCTGCAGCGGCCCGGGCCCGTGCAAGACATCGGAGGGCCCGCCGGACATCGACGACGGCACCGCGGTGCTGTGCGGCGGCGGCCCGTGCATGGACAAGGAGCTGATCCGCAAGGTCATCAACTCGCACCGAGACCAGATCCGCTTCTGTTACGAGCAGGCGCTGCAGCAGGCGCCGTCGCTCGGCGGCAAGGTCGCCGTGCAGTTCATGGTGAACAGCGCAGGCACGGTGCCGACGGCGCGCGTCGCGCAGAGTACCGCCAACAACCAGCTGCTCAGCGACTGCCTCGTCTCGCGCGTGCGCGGTTGGCAGTTCCCGGTGGGGAAGGGCGTCGCTGGCTACAGCGTGACGTACCCGTTCGTGTTCAAGCGCGCGGGGCCGTGAACGTCAGAACCACGGGCCGATCGCGAGGCGTACCGTCGGCTGCACCGAGGGGCGATCGCTGCCGGGGCGCGACACCCCGGGGAACAGCATCACGTCACCTTCGACGGGCGCGGAGCCGAGGAACTGCGCGCTGGTCGTGCCGGCGTTGATGTTGAACCAGGTGGTGACGCCGAACGCGACCGCGACGGCGATGGCCGGCGTGCGCCACGTGTAGCCGAGCTGCACGCCGGGCCCCGCCATCCACACCGTGTGCGCCGGCAGCGAGAAGACCGAGCCGCGCAGGTCGAGATAGAAGCCCTCGAGGTGCTGGCCGCTCGAGTAGTAGCGAAAGCCGGCGTCCCAGCCGAGCTGACCGAGGAAGCCGCCGCCTGCGTTCACGAAGAGCGAGGCGCCACTTGCAAGATGCAAGTCACCCTCGACCCACAAGGACAACGCGAAGAGGTTCAGCGGGTGGAACAGCAGCCCGAAGCTCGACGGCTTCTTCGGCGCCGGCGGCGGCTTGGGCTGCGCGACCTGAAACGAGCGCTGCGGCGCGTAGGCGGGCGGCGCGGCCGGCATCGGCGGTGGCGCGACGACCGGTGGCGGCATCGGCGGCGGTGGCAGCGGCGGAGGCGTGGTCGTCAGCACGCCCAGCAGCACGACGGAGAGCATCGCGCCACCTTAGCCGCTGCCGTAGAACTCACGCATGGTGCGTCGTGAAGGCAACGTAGAGGTGATCGCGGAAGCGACCGCCGAAG
>CAYWON010000090.1:0-28256 GCA_964459885.1 uncultured Archangium sp. | reverse complement strand
GCGGAATGCCACCGCCGCCGCCGAAGCCGGTGCCGCCACCGAGCGGAATGCCACCACCACCGCCGAAGCCCGTGCCGCCACCGAGCGGAATGCCACCGCCGCCGCCGAAGCCGGTGCCGCCACCGAGCGGAATGCCGCCACCGCCGCCGAAGCCAGTGCCGCCCCCGAGCGGAACGCCACCACCGCCGCCGAAGCCGGTGCCTCCGCCAATCGGGACGCCGCCACCGCCGCCGAAGCCAGTGCCGCCGCCAACGGGAACGGTGCCGCCTCCGCCGAAGCCAGTTCCGCCACCCAGCGGGAAACCGCCGCCTCCGCCGAAGCCGGTTCCGCCACCGATGGGCGTCCCGCCGCCTCCGCCGAAGCCAGTTCCGCCACCGACGGCCGTCCCGCCGCCTCCGCCGAAGCCACTTCCGCCACCGGAGGGCGTCCCGCCTCCTCCGAAGCCGCTGCCGCCACCTGACGACACGCCGCCACCGCCGCCGGAGACGGCGCCGCCGCCACCTTGCGGAAGGTCGATGCACCCATTGGCCGTACAGACCTGGCCCGGGTCGCAGTCAGACGCCGCGACGCACGTGGCGTTGGTTCGACCGCAGCCGGACATCGAGACCACAGCGAGGGCAGCGATCAGCAGTGACGTTCTCATCGGAACAACCCCGTAGGCGCGTCCGCGGCGAGGACGCGCGAAGACGCCCGGCAGCGTGGGCCACCGGGTGCGTCAGGTCAACTCCGCGACCTGATCAGCGGGCGTGTTCGACGACAGTGGGAAGAAGCGCCCGGAACGCGTTGCCGCGGTGCGAGATCGCCGACTTCTCGTCCTTCGTGAGCTCGGCCATCGACTTGCCGCTCGGCAGCATGAACACCGGGTCGTACCCGAAGCCGCCGTTGCCCTTCCGCTCGAAGCCGATGGTGCCCTCGCACGTGCCGCGCGCGAAGAACTCGCGACCGTCCGGCGCCGCCAGACACAGCACACACACGAAGCGCGCGCTGCGCTGCTCCACGCCAGTCAGCGCGCCCAGCAACCGGTCGATGCGCTCGCTCTCGGTCGGGGCATAACGCGCCGAGTACACACCCGGCGCCCCGCCCAGCGCGTCGACGACGAGGCCCGAGTCATCAGCCACGGCCCAGGTGCCCGTCGCCTTCGCGAAGGTGTGCGCCTTCTTCGCGGCGTTGCCTTCAAAGGTGTCGGCGTCTTCAACGACGTCGGGCAGCTCGGGGAAGTCCTTCGCGCTCTTCACCGTCCAACCGGCGCCGAGCAGACCTTCAAGCTCCTTCACCTTCCCGGCGTTGCCGCTCGCGAAGACCAGCGTCCTCACATCAGCACCAGCTTCTGCGCAGCGACGAGCTGCTCGGTGGCGGCGAGCCCTGCGTCGAGCATCGCGTTGAGCTGATCGCGGTCGAACGAGCCGTGCTCCGCGGTGCCCTGCACTTCCACCAGCTTCTGACCTTCGAGCGCGACGATGTTGAGATCGACCTCGCCCGACGAGTCTTCGATGTAGTCGAGGTCGACCGACACGTTGCCCTTCACGATGCCGACCGAGATGGCCGCGACGTGCGTCAGCTTCGGCATCTTCGAGAGCGTGCCCTTGGCGACGAGCTTGCGCAGCGCCAGCACCATCGCCACGTACGCGCCGGTGATCGACGCCGTGCGCGTGCCGCCGTCGGCCTGCAAGACGTCGCAGTCGAGCGTGAGCGTGCGCGGCCCGAGTGTCTTGAGATCGATCGACGCGCGCAGCGCACGGCCAATCAGACGCTGGATCTCGAGCGTGCGACCCTGCTGCTTGCCCTGCGCGGCCTCGCGACGCGAGCGATCGTGCGTCGCGCGCGGCAGCATGCCGTACTCCGCGGTGACCCAGCCGGCGCCCGAGCCGTACACGTGCGGCGGCACCTTCTCTTCCACCGACGCGGTGCAGTGCACCTTGGTGTCACCGAACTCGACCAGGCACGAACCTTCAGCGTGCTTGTTGATGTTGGGCGTCAGCGTGACGGGGCGGGTCTCAACGAGGCTGCGGTTGTAGGAGCGGGCCATGTCGGGCCGCGTAGCACGAGGAAAGCACCGCACCGCGGCAGGAATCGTTTTCGTTGCGCGTGGCTCTCACCTCGCTCAAGGAGCCAGACGCCATGTGTGTGCGAGTGACGTGTCAGCAGTGCGGCAAGCCGAGCTGGTCGGGCTGTGGAGCCCATGTCGAGCAGGTGTTGGCGGGCGTGCCGCCCAGCGCGAGGTGCGCGTGCCCACGAGCGCAGGCCTCGCTCTCAAAGCTGCTCATCCCGGTGCTGTTGGTGCTGGCCGCGCTGATGGCGATGAACGCGTTGCGCAGCTGAGGCGTCACTCTTTCTTGCCGTCGCGCGCTTCGAGCTGCGCGAGGAACTGCTTCACGCCGCCGGTGATCGCCCGCGCCAGCTTCGCCTGGTACTCGGCGTCGGCGAGCTGCTTGCCCTCTTCCGGGTGCGACACGAAGCCGACCTCCACCAGCACCGACGGCGCCTCGAGCCCCATCAACACGTAGAACGGCGCTTGCTGCACGCCGCGATCCTGCGCGCCCGTGGCGTCGATGAGCGCCTCGTGCACCGCGTACGCGAGCCGCGACGAGTCCGCGTGGTTCTCCGCGCGCTGCAGGTCCGCGAGGATGAACGAGAGCGTGTCACCGGCGTTGCCGCGTGGCTGCGACCCGCTCTCGGCGTTCTCGCGGGCGGCGACCTTCTTGGCTTCTTCTCCCGACGCCGCGGCCGACAGGAAATACGTCTCGATCCCCTGATTGAGCCGGCGCTGCTTCTCGGTCGGCATCGAGTTGGCGTGAATGGAGATGAAGAGGTCCGGCTGCTTGCTGTTGGCCAGCGTGACGCGCTCCGAGAGGTGCACCAGCGCGTCGCGATCGCGCGTGAGCACCACCGTGGCCTTGAGGTCTTTCTCGAGCTGCGCCTTCAGCTTCTTGGCGATGGTGAGCGCGAGGTCTTTCTCGACGAGGCCGCCAGGGCCGGTCGCGCCGCCCTGCGTTCCGCCATGCCCCGGGTCGACGATGATGATCGGCCCCGCCCACGCCAGCGAAGACAGCAGCGAGAGGACGACGACGGTGAAGCGCACGGGCGCGATCATACGTCGACGGCGCGACGAGGCCACTTGCGCGCCGGGTCACACCTCGTCGATCAGCTCGTCACCGGGCCTGATTACAAGCTCGACGAAGCCCGAGCGATCGCTGCGAACGAGATCGGGTCGCACGCCGGCCTGACGCAGGCGATTCCGCAGGCGCAGCAGCATCGCGTCCCACCGGCCGCGCAGGAGCGTCTCGCTCACGTCGCCTTTCCAGAGCTCGCGCGCCGCCGTTTCCCAAGACACCGGCCCCTTGAACGCGACCAACTCGCTCACGCACTGCGCGGGCGTGCCGTCCAGCACCAGCAACTCGCGCGGCCCACGCGAGATGTGTACCGACTGGTACCTCGCGACGATGCGCAGCGGCGCGTCGACAGCGCCTTCCAGCTGCGTCGGGTTGGCCATCGCGCTCGACAACGGTTGAGAAGCAGCGCGCAGGGTGACCGCGCCGGGCAGCTGGACCGCGTCCCCATCACGCAACGCACGTGGCGCCTCGCCGTGCACCTGCACGCGCCAACCGACCTCGTGACGCCACAGCCACGCGACCGCCTCGGCGAGCCAGCCTGATCTGAACGCCGGCTGCGGCGTGGTGGTGATCGACGTCGTGCTGAGCAACACCTGCGCTGGCAGGCCGGGCAACTCCACGGCCAGCACCTCATCGGGGAGCACGACCTCGAGCACTTCCATCACCAACTCTGGCGCCAGCTCGACGCGCTGACCGGGCGCGAGCGCGAGCTGACTGACCGGCCTGCTTTCGAGGGTGAAGCGACCCCGCAGCGGCAGCAGCACGAGCTCTTCGCCACGGAGGCTGACGAGCGCGTGCGCCTCGGAGATGCGGCCGTCGTCGATGCACAACTCACAGCGCGGCATGCGGCCGATGAGCGCGCCGGGCGAGAGTTCCACGATGGCTCCATCGGGAGCGCGGACGACGGCGCGAACCTGCATGGAGCCAGCGTGTAGCACGCGCGAACGCACGCCCCGCCCGGCGTCAGATCGACGTCAGGGCACGAAGCCCCACCGCGCGGCGACCTCTTCAGGCGCGGGCAGACGGTCGAGCGGCGCGAGGCTCCAGTTGCGAACCTGCCGGTCCCACCCCACCGTCACCAACGTGCCAGCGCGGGAGAACGCGATACCGCTGACGCGATCGCGATGCAGCGACGCGCGCGCAATGGGCCGCAAGGACGCGGCGTCGTAGATGAGCAGCGCGCCCTGCGACGTGCCGACCGCCAACCAGCTCGCGTCGGGCGACAACGCCAACGCGGTCACGAAGCCCTCGACCTCGAGCCTCGCGCCACCGCTGGTCTCAACAGTGGAGTCCTTCGCGAAGAAGAACGGGCCTGCAGTCGACGACCCGACGACGCTGCTGGCGCCTGGTCGGTCGCCCAGGGGTCGCAGCTCCGCACGCGTGGCGACGAACGCGTGACCGTCAGCGTCGAGCAGCACAACGCCGTCACCGGCGGCCGTGGTGCTGCCGTCGATCCACGGACGGGGCTCCACGTGTTGATCGTCGAGCTGACCACCCACGAGAAAGTACGGCCCAAGCTCGTAACCCAGCGCCCACGGCGTACCGTCCGCGAGCCGACCCACGCGCCGCATCGCAGGCAGCGCCAGGACGCGCGTCGTCGCCTCGTCGACCAGCAGCGCGACGCCCGGCATCCCGACAGCACCGACCAACATCTCCGCGCCATCACCGCTGAGCGAGACGCCCTTCACGGCCTGCGTGACGCCGATGCTGCGCACCGCCGTGGCTCCGTTCTGTGGCGACCAGTTGGCGATGAAGCCGTCCGCGCCGCCGACCGCCACGGCTCGCCCGTCATCGCTGACGCTCACCGTCGAGAGCCCCACGGGCGCCGACCACCGACCGGGACCGACGTCGCGCAAGCGCCACTGCGACAGACGCCTGCCGTGCAGCCACAGCGCGCCCGCCTCTTCCCACGCAGTGCCTCGAGCCCAGTCCGGCAGCGAGGCCTGCAGCGAACCGTCGCTCCCGCTCAGCAATTCTGGTCCGCCGCGCTCGCCGACGACCAGGACACCGTCGGGCGAACGCAGCAGCTGACGAACCGCGCCCAGATGGGGACGCGTCGAGAGATGCGAGACGACGCCGGTGTCGAGGTGAACGCGCAGGACCGCGCCGCGCACGTTGCCGAGCAGCCGTGTTTGCGGGCGTTCGCGCACGTACGTCGTCGCGCCGCCGAGGAGTGCAGCGGGCGCGAGCCGCGATGCGTGGAGTTCAGGAGCGTCTGACAACTGCAGTCGCACCGGGCGCATCGCCGCGCTCATCACCTGCCACGGCGTCACGCGAAGGACGGCGCCATCGGAGCACAGCAACTCGAGCGCTCCCTCGTCGGCGATCGCGCCGAGCAACTCGGTCGACGGCGCGCAGGGCACCACCTCACGCGTCAGCCCGAGCCACGTCAGTCGCAGGAGGCCCGGGTTGTAGACCCACGCGCCGACGCGCGGATCGACGCCGAGGCCGACCGCGTAGCGAGGCGCCGGACCGAGCGACGTGACGGCGCCAGTCGCCACCGACACGCGAAACGCCTCGCCCCCGACGAGCGCCAGCGCCTCGACGCCTGACTCGTCGACCGCCAGCTGCGTCGCCGCCAACGCGACCCGCCACCGCGGCCCGGCTGCGCCCCACAACGTCAACGCTCCGTCGTCGAGACAGAGCGTGCCTTCCGCGACCCGACGCGCGATCCGACACGGCTGCGACGCGTCCACCGAGAGCAAGCGCGGACCGTTCACGCCTCCGGTCGCGACGAGCACGCCGAGCGCGTCCACGTTCTCGGGATCCAACGACGCGGCCTGCGCAGCGAGGTGCTGCATCTCGGCCACCGCGCCCACGCTGTCCAGATCTCGCGCGCGCTGCACCAGCAACGCCGCCGCGCGAACCTCGGCAGAGCGTTCAGCGTCGAGGGCGCGGTCCCGCTCGCGACGCGCCACCACGCCTGCCGCGGTGAGCGCCACCAGGGCAACTGCCAATACGCCGCCCGCAGCCAACAACGGCACCCGCCACGTCCGCACAAAGTGCGTGAAGAGCTCGCGCGCCGAATACGAGTGCGCCGCCACGAGTCGGCCGTCGAGCAGCGCCGAGAGATCGTTCGCGAGCTCCGACGCCGACGCCGCGCGGGCCGAGGGGTCTGCTGACAATGCACGCACGATGAGGGTGCGCAGCGCTGGCGGGGTCTGCGGAGGCAGCGTGACCGGCGCCGCGTCGCCCGCCTTCAGCCGCGCGACGACCGCGTCGTGGTCCAGCCCGCCCCACGGCGACTGCCCGGTGACGACCTCGAGCAACAGCGCACCGAGCGAGTACACGTCGCTGCGAAGCGTGGCCGGCGCGCCCCGGGCCAGCTCCGGCGCCGCGTAGCGCGTCGTGCCCACGAGACTTCCACCGAGCCGTGTCAGTTCGGCGTCGGCGAGCGAGTGCGAAGCGGCGTCATCGAGTTGCGCGCCGTCAACGCGCCGCGCGAGCCCCCAGTCAGAGAGCTGCGTCTCGCCGAGCGAGCCGATGAGCACGTTGTCGGGCTTCACGTCGCGGTGCACGACGTTGCGCTCATGCGCGAAGGCCAACGCGCGCGCCACGTCGCGCACGTGCGAGACGAGTCGCAGCCGGGCGCGCACGTCGCTCGCCTCGCGAACGAGGTCGCCCAGCCGCCGGCCGCGCACCAGACGCATCGTGTAGAAGAGCCGGCCCTCTGCGGTCCTGCCGGCGTCGTAGACGGGGACGATGCCGGGGTGATCGAGCTGCGCGGTGAGCAGCGCTTCACGCACCAACCGCGCCGCAGTGTCGGGCGCCTCGTGCAGCACCTCTTTGAGCGCCACGTCGCGCTCGAGGCGCGTGTCGCGCGCGAGGAACACGCGCCCCATACCGCCCTGCCCCAGCACGCCGACGCGTTGGTACCGGCCAGCCTCTTCGACGTCGAAAGACAACCCTCGCCCAGACGCATCAGTCGGCCCGGTCAGCGATGGTTCTGCGGGCTGCGACGACGACATCACGCGAGAGTCTAAGCGCGTCGCGTCGGCATCTGACGCCCATCTGACGTCAGCCGCGTGCCCACACCCGACCACCGATTCGTTCCCGTATCTCTGGCGCGCTTCACACCAACACCAAGGGAACGAATGAACCTGAAGAACGCAGTCTTTGTCTTGATCATGGCGCTCAGCGCCTGCGGTGCCTCCGGGCCAACGCCCGACGCTGGCAGCGAGACCGGCGGCGGTTCGGCCGCCACTGGCGGAGGCACCACCACTGGCGGTGGCAGCGCGACGGGCGGCGGGTCCGCAGCGGGGGGCGGATCGGCGACGGGCGGCGGTGATGGCACCGCGGGCGGCGGCACAGCGACCGGTGGCGGCTCAGCGATGGGCGGTGGCAGCGGCGAGGTCGACGCGGGTGTTCCCGTCACCACCGCCACCGTCACCTGGGACAACGCGGCGGTCACAGTGACGCCCGACGTCCGTCGCGGCTTCCTGTGGCTGCAGCCCATCACCAGGAGCGCGCACGAGCCGCTCACGAGCAACCCGGTGCTGAGCTGCGCGCCCACCGCAAAGCCCGAAGAAGGCGGCCGCTACATCCGCGTCAACGGCCTCAGCATCGCCGGCAACTTCAGCGGGCCGTGCTCGTCGAACCCCGCGCGCTTCACCGCCGCCGACAACAGCCTCACCAACTCGGCGCGCGCCGCGTGCGACGGCAAGTCGAGCTGCACGTGGGACCCGTCAGAGGCCGTCGACCTGCTGCTCGGCGAGTGCAACCCGACCAACGTCGTCATCGGCTGGGACTACCGCTGCACCACGCTGACGCCGGCGCCAGCGTTCGTCATCGAAGCGACAGCAGGCGCCAACGCGTTCTCGATCGCCGCGCTCGACGGTGCGGGTACGGCCACCTGTGAAGAGCGCGGCGCGTCGTTCTTCGTCAACAACGCGCGGTGGACGGCGAGCGCCTGCGCCATCAACGTCACGCGGCGCACCGAGCACGCGATGGAAGGCACCATCACCGCCACGCTGACCGACCCGGCCAGTAGCATGGCGCACACGCTGAACCTCGAGTTCCGCCACGACACCAACGCGCTGCGACCGAACTTCTCGATCAACACCGGCACCGACCTCTGCACGTCGACCGCGCTCACGCACACGCGCGAGACCGTCGGCACCGAGAGCTGGGACGTGATCACCACGGGCCCGCTGCAGTGTCAGGTCAACACCGGCACGCCTTTGCCGGCCGTCACCATTCGTCGGCGCGCGCCCACGGTGCCCAACGAAGCGCTCACGTGTGGGATCAACCAGCGCCTCAACCTGTCGACGTCGATGGGCACCACCGACGTCACGCAGGGCGGCTGCCAGACCGGCTTCGTGGTCAGCGAGACGGCGAATCGGCTGCGCTACTCGTTCTACAGCGTGACCCTGTGCCAGGGCTCGAGCTGCAACGCGCCGTGGCCCGTCGCCTACCTCGCGTACGACCTGCCGTGATCAGACGACGATGACGCCGGGCTTGCCCGGCAACACCTGCCCGATGGCCCACGCCTCGAGTCCACGCTTCTCGAACTCGCGGAAGGCCTTCGGCAGGTCCTTCTCGGGCACGGCGCCCAGCAGCCCACCGTTGGTCTGGGCGTCGGCCAGCACGTGCTGAATCGCTTCAGGCAACCCCGCCGGGAACGCGGTGCCCTTGAGCGCGTGCGCGAGGTTGGTCTTCGTGCCGCCGGGCACCACGCCTTGTTCCGCGAGCGCGGCGACGTCGTTCATCAGCGGCACGCGCTCCAGCGACAGCACCACGCGCTTCTTCGCGCCCCGCGCCATCTCCAGCGTGTGCCCCAGCAAACCAAAGCCGGTGACGTCGGTGAGCGCATTGACGCGGAACTTCCCGCTGGCGAACGCCTCGCCAGCCGACTTGTTCAACGTCGCCATCTGCGTCGTCACGCGTTTCACCAACTGCTTCGACGCCAGCCCGCGCTTGATGGCGGTCGTCGCGATGCCGGTGCCCAGCGGCTTGGTCAGCACCAGCACGTCACCCGCCTTGCCGCCGGCGTTGGTCAGCACCTTCTTTGGGTGCACCAGACCCGTCACCGCCATGCCGTACTTCGGCTCCGGCGACTGCACCGAGTGCCCACCAAGAATGGGAATGCCCGCTTCTTTCGCCTTCGACGCGCCACCCGCGAGGATGGCTTTCAACACCTTCGTCGGCAGCTCTTTCGGGAAGGCGACGAGGTTGAGCGCGAACAGCGCCTTCGCGCCCATCGCCCAGATGTCGCTCATCGCGTTCGCCGCGGCGATCTGCCCGTAGGTGTACGGGTCGTCGACGACGGGCGGGAAGAAATCGACGGTCTCGACGACGGCCTGCGTCGGAGACAGCCGGTACACGGCCGCGTCGTCACTCGTCTCGAAGCCGACGAGCGCGTCCTTCACCTTCGTGTTGGGGAGGCCCGCGAGCAGCTCGCCGAGAAGCTGCGGCTGCAACTTCGCAGCGCACCCGGCGCAGTTCGAGAGTGACGTCAGCTTCGGCAGAGGCGCGTTCATGACGCGCCTTCAATCACGAACTCAGGCGGCGCGCAGGTAGCCGCGCTCGAGCAGGCTGGCGACGGCGGTGGCGATCACCACGTCGTCCTGCGTGGCGTTGTCGAACACGCCCTGCAGCGTGCCCCAGTTGATGATCAGCTGGAGCACGTCGAGCTCTTCAGGCTGCAGATCGCGCAGCGCCGGCTGCATGGGCACCGAGAGCAGCAGCGTCTGGTCCATCGGCGGCAGCGAGCTCTGCACACGGCGCAGCTCGTCCAGCTGGCGAAGCGCGTCCATCAGGAGGTGCTCGGTGCTCTCGTCGAGCTCCGTCATGAACTCCTGGTTGTCGGGCGGCCGCAGCTCGAACTCGCCCTTCTCCCACGTGATGATGCGGTTGAAGCTCTTCTGTGGCCCGAGATCGTGGTTCTCGTTGATGACCGCGTAATAGACCTTGCCCTGGCGCAGGTAGATGCGGCCTTCCTGCTCGTTGGTGACCGCGAGCACGCCGTTCTTCTTCGACGTGTGGAAGAGCTGCAGGAGGTCGGGCAGCGGGACCTCTTCGATCTTCCCCGTCATCGCCGTCTTGGTCTGGCGCTGGCTCTGCACCGCGGCGACCTGCTCAAGGTTCTGCTTCACCTGCGCGTCAGACAGCTCGACCACGCCCGCGCCGGCCTTCACCAGCTTGAGGATCGAAGTGCCGACGAGGATGCGATCGCCCTCTTTCAAGCGGCTGGTCTTCACCTTCTCGCCGTTGACGAAGGTGCCGTTGGTCGACCCGAGATCCTCGATGGTGATCTTCCCGGCGGACAGCGTGATCTTCGCGTGCTTGCGCGAGACCATGTCTTCAACCAACACGATGTCGAGCTCGCTGGAGCGGCCGATGATCAGCTGCTTGTCGCCCTTCAGCGGAAACTCACCGCCCTGGTACTTGCCGGAAATGAACTTGAGGGCATACCCATCAGACACGATCGCTACTCCCTGGGCGCCTGGCGCGCGTTGACTCTGGAGCATCACTCAACCGCCCCATCCTTTGCAGCCTCTTTGTTGTTCGCGGTCCCCATGTCGCGCACGAGGCTCAAGTACATCTCTGCGCTCTTGTTGCCCGGGTTTCTCCCGAGCACATCTTCCCAGACGGTGATGGCGTCAGAGCGCCGACCCGCTGCGTACAGCGTGATGCCGTAGTGCACGCGGCCCGGCAGGTAGTTCGGGTTCTGCCGGAGGATCTCTTCGAACTCCTTCAAGCTCTCATCGTGCTGGTTGAGATCGCGCAGCGCGTTCGCCAGCTTCAAGCGGATGTCGACGAACGTGGGGCCCAGCGCCAGCGCGCGGCGGTACTCGGCGACGGCCTCGTCCAGCATGCCGGTCGACGCGTAGACCTCGCCGATGTCGGCGTACATGTTCGCGATCTTCCCCTTCACGTAGGGGTCCATGCGCTGCGGGTTGTCGCGATGACGATTCAGCGCAGCCGAGTAGACCTCCTTGGCTTCGCGGTACCGCCCCATGTCGTTGTAGATGATGGCGAGGTTCAGCGCGGCGTCGGTGTACGCGGGGTTCAACCGCAGCGCGGCTTCGAAGGCCCGCTGCGCCCGGGCGAACTGACCCTGGTCGTGATAGATGACGCCGAGCATGTTGTAGACGTCAGCGAACGACTGGTTCTGCTCGACGACCTGCGTGAGGTAGCTCTCCGCGTCGGCGTACTGCTTCTTCTCGAAGTACCCACGGCCGAGCGTCAGCAGCTGCTTGAGCGAGTCATCCATCGTTGCAGACCTCACGAAATGAAGGGCCGTACCCTACATGATCCCACCGGGGAAGCTAAAGCCGCCGTCAGTGTCCTCCACGAGCGACAAGCGCCGTGTGGCTTTCTCGTCAACGGGCCGCGCCGACGTCGCGCCGGTGAGCCGGTAGTCCTCGGCGATCTCGATCTCTTCACGCTCGCTGCGAATGAACCAGGCCTGACTCGTCCACACGCGTTGGGTCACGTCGCCGTAGATCACGCCGCCATCAGCCGCAGGCGCGCCCGCGTTGATCGCCACGCGTCGACCGTCGAGCGCCGAGACGATCGCCGCCAGCCGCGGCGCGTCGGAAGACTCTGGCGTCCATTCGTCGTGATCGAGCCGGTACCAGGCGCGCTCGAGCCCCAGCGACGAGACCTTCGTCTCGGAACCATCGGCGCGTCGCAGCAGGCCCGTGAAGTCGAGCGTGGCGGTGACGGCAGCGCGCTGCCCTGCGCCGTCGAGCGTGATGGAGATGCGCTGGTACTGCAGCTTCGGCCCCAGCAACGTGCCGACCGGCGTCTCGAGCGACAGGCCGTCGCGCTCGGCGCGCTTGAGCCGCGTGATGATCGCCGTCTCGGGCCCGCTGACGCTGAAGAGCAGCTTCTCGCCGAACACCGCCACCACCAGCCCCAGCGCGAGCACCGCCGCGATGAAGCCGCCGAAGCGGGACAGCTCCTGGCTCATGAGCCGGCGTCGGGCGTGGTGTCAGGCGTCGGCGGAGCGATCGCCTTCTGTGCCGGCGCTTCGGCGATCAACCGCTTCGCGCGACCGACCTCCGGCGCAGCAGGGTTCTTGTCGATGAAGCGCTGCAGCGCGGCCTTCGCGTTGTCAGACTCGTCGAGCTTCAGGTACGCGTCGTAGAGGCCGAAGGCCACGCGCTCATCGAGGCCGAGCCCGCCGTAGTTCTTCTCGACCACCGACAGGCGCGTCACCACCGCGCGCCAACGCTGGCGGTTGGGGTGCGTGTAGAAATCGGCGACGTAGAGTTCGTGCTCTGCGAGGCGCAGCCGCACTTCGTCCAGCACCTTCTGGGCGTCGGCCTTCAGCGCGCTGCCGGGGTACTGCCGCTGGAACTCACCCATCGCGGCCATCGCGTTGCGCACCTCGATCTGATCTTTCTCCGAGGCCGGCGGCAGCAAGAAGAAGTCGGAAGGGATCTCTTTGTAGTGCGTGAGCGCGCCGCGGTACGCCGCGTAGTCGACGCGCGCGTGCGTGGGGTGCAGGCGCACGAAGTTGGTGTAGCGGTCGCGCGCCTCGATGTACTTCTCGCGCTCGTAGTCGGCGTCAGCGAGGCCCAGCTCGGCCGTGGTGGCGGCTTCGACGTACGGGTACTTCGTCTTGACGTGCTCGAAGAACGCCGCGGCCTCGTTGTAGTTCTTGTCGTTCATCGCCTCCTGCGCGAGCCGCATGTTCTCGTCGGGCGTCGCCGCGTACGAGGGCTCACCGTCTGACGAAAAGAACGTGCTGATCGACGCGCACCCGGACAGGGACAACGCGCTGGCGAGGACAACGACACGGAGCTTCATGGCGGCGGGCACCCTATGCGTTCCCGAAGCGGTTCACGACATCTTCGCTGAAGCCTCGACTGGCCAGAAAGCGGGCGGCCTTCACGCCGATCAACCGCCGCTTCGACAGCAGCGCCTGTGCTGCTGCGGCTTCATTCCACCCGAGCTCGTTGACAGCGTGCGCCACAGCGTCAGCGGCCACGCGTTCACTCACGCCCTTCGACGTGAGCCGCGCCAACAACACCTCGCCCACCCAGCCATCACGCAGCGCCGCGACCGCGAGCCGCCGCGCCGCGCGCCCGTCGTCGAGGTAGCCCAGCTCCTCAGCGCGCGTGAGCGCTGACTCGATCTCCACGTCCGTGAACTCGCGGCGCGAGAGGTCTGCGTGCAGCTGCGCGCGCGTCTTCTCGCGGCCCGCGAGCAACTTGACGATCTGTTCGAGCGCTTCCATCTCGCGACGACACGTAGCTGAAACGCCATGGCGCCGTCGATCGACTCGCGCTACGCGAACCGCATGCATCCTGTCATCGCGCGCTTTCTGGACCTGCCCGCCGCCATCGGCGCCCTCGAGAAACTCGAGACCGAGACCACGCTCGACTCTGAAGAGTCAGCGCTCATCGCCGCGGCCGCCGCCAACCCGAAGTCACGCGCCATCGTCTTGAAGGCGAAGGGCGCGAAGCAGCCGTCCAACGAGGCGCAGCAGCACCTCATCGTCCTCGCGACGCAGGCGGCGACGAGCCGCATCGCCGTCGACCCCATGCTCGGGCCGCGCGTCACCAACGCCCGCGCCGCGCTTGAGAAAGAAGGCGCGTCGACCGAAGAGGCCGAGGCGCTCATCGCGCAGGCCGTGCTGGAAGAAGCGTTCGGCTACGCGGAAGACCCCGACGAGTTCGACGCCGCGTACCTCGCCGAGACGCTCGAGTCGCTCGTGCACCTCGCGGCGCTGACGCAGGACACCATCGACACCTGGCTCGAGGCCTTCGCGAAGGACGGCGCCGCCGAACAGCGCGCCCTGCGGTTGGCCGTGGCTGAAGCCGTCTTCGAGAGCGCGTGGAGCGAAGGCCCGCAGCCCATCACGCCGGAGAACATCGACGAGGCCCTCGAGCGCCTCGCTGACTCGGTGGCCGCTTCGGAGTTCGAGAAGACCACCGCCGTCGTCGAGCAGTTTCTGACCTTCCTCCTCGGCCACCACGTCATCGGCCGCGAGCGCCTCGCGCGGCTGACGGCGCTGGTGAAGAGCGCCAGCCTGGGCGGCGCCGAGCCGGTGGAAGGTGAAGAAGAAGAGGACGCCGAGTCAGACGGGTAGTCGCGTGTAGTCGCGACACCCAGCTCGACGCAGACGCAGCAGCGTGACGGCCCGCAATCCGTAACGCTGCTTTGCAGCCATCGTGAAATCGTGAGGCCTCCGATACGCCGAGAATTCCTCGTCGAGGTCCCTTTCACCGTGGAGTGCCATGTCTTCGATCGATGCCGCCGCAGAAGCCGCCCGCCGTGCCGCCGCAGCCGCCGCTGCCCGCCGCGCCGCTGAAGAACGCGCGAAGAAGGCCGCCGAGGCTGCTGCCAAGAAGGCTGCTGCCGAAGCTGCGAAGAAGGCCGCCGCGGAGGCCGCGAAGAAAGCCGCTGCAGCTGCCACCAAGAAGGCCGCGACGGTGCGCGCCAAGAAGGGCTTCGGCAGCGACGAGCAGTCGACCGGCCTCGGCACCGCGCTGAAGACCAGGGGCCTCAAGGCCACCGGCGCGGCGCAGATCGTTCCGCAGATCGTCACCGAGGCGAAGACCTTCAAGGCCACCGACCTCGCGCGTACCGGCGGCACGGGCCTCACCATCGACAAGGCGCAGCGCGACGGCATCGCCAAGCTCGGCCTGAGCTCCGACGACGTGAAGAAGTTCGGCGACGCGCTGCCGAAGAACGTCAGCGACGCGCTCGACAAGGTGACGAAGGGCGACGTGAAGGGCGCCATCGGCTCGCTCGCTGATGAGGCCGCGAAGCACCCGGAACAGATCGCCAAGGCGATTCAGTACACGGCGACGCAGCTGCCCGACGGCTTCGCGAAGACGGTGCTGTCCGACACCAAGCTGACGCAGGCGCTCGCGGCGCAGGGCCCCGAGGCCATCAAGAAGGCGCTCAACGATCCGTTCGAGGCCGTGAAGTCGGCCGCGGGCGACAAGAAGCTGCGCGACGCCGCCGTCGACGCGGCGATGAAGGACGAGACCTTCAAGGGCGCCGTCGACAAGCTCGGCCTCTCGGCGAGCGACCTCAAGCAGGCCGGCGACGCCCTGCCCCACGTCATCGACGCGGCGCAGAAGGCCGCCGCTGGCGATCCGCAGGGCGCTGTCGTGGCGCTCGCCGACGCCGCGAAGGCCGCGCCCGAGCTGGTTCAGAAGGGCCTCAAGAAGCTCGGCGCACAGCTGCCGGAAGGTGTCGCGAAGGCGATCCTCACCAACGACGCGGCGCTCGCGCAGCTCGCGAAGGCTGGCCCCGAGGCGATCAAGACCGCGCTGACGCAGGGCCCTGAAGCCGCGCTCCGCCAGTTCGCCGGCAACAAGGAGCTCCGCGACACGCTCGTCGACGCCGCGATGAAGGACCCCGGGTTCGCCGCGCGCGTCGACCAGTTCGGGCTCACCGCGAAAGACGTGAAGGCGCTGGGCGATGGCCTGCCGAAGTTCCTCGACGGGCTCGACAAGGCCGCGAAGAACGACTGGCAGGGCGCGCTGCGCGACTTCACCGACGCCGCCGCCAAGGCACCCGAGGTCCTGGCCAAGGGCATCAAGGCCGCCGCGAAGCAGCTCCCCGAGGGCCTCGCGCGCACGGTGTTGAGCGACGCCAACGTCGCCGAGCGCCTCGCGAAGACCGGGCCGGAGGCCATCAAGGCCTTCATCGACGGCGACGTGGCGCAGGGGCTCGCGAAGCTGGGCACCGACAAGGGCCTGCGCGACGCCGTGCTGGACGCCGCGATGAAGGACAGCGGCTTCGCCAGCAAGATCACCTCGCTTGGCCTCGATGTGAAGGATCTCAAGGCGGCGGGTGACGCGGCCGTGCACCTCGTGAAAGCCGGCATCGCGCTCAGCAAGGACGACGGCAAGGCCGCGCTGCTGAGCCTCGCCGACGCCGCGAAGTCGGCGCCCGACCTCGTCGCCAAGGGCCTCAAGGCCGCCGCGTCGAAGCTGCCAGAAGGCCTCGCGCGCACCATCCTCACTGACGCGAAGGTCGCCGCGCAGATCGCCGACGCCGCGCCCGAGGCCATCCGCGCGCTGGCGGAAGGCAAGATCCAGCAGGCGCTCGGCGCCGTCGCCGGCGATGCGGGGCTGCGCGACGCCGTCATCGACGCTGCGTTCAAGGACACCGGCTTCGCCCGCGACATGGGCAAGCTGGGCCTCGACGCGAAGGACCTCAAGCAGGGCTCCGCCGCGCTGCCTGACGTCTTCAAGGCCGCGGAGCGAATCGCTGCGGGTGACGTGCCGGGGGCGCTGGGTGCGCTGCGCGCCGCCGCCGAGGAGGCGCCCTCGCTCGTGCAGAAGGCCATCACCGGCCTCGGCAAGACGCTGCCGCCGGGCCTCGCGAAGGACCTGCTCACCGACGCGAAGGTGGTCGAGTCGCTGCTGTCCGACCCGAAGCTGCAGAGCGCCGTCGACAAGCTGCTCAAGGGCGACGTGGTCGGCGGTCTCTCAGACGTGCTCGCCGCCGACGCGGCCCGCGCCGCGGTGATGGACGTCGTCACCAAGAGCGACGAGGTGAAGCAGGCGCTCGAGAAGGTCGGCCTGACCGTCAGCGATCTCAAGCAGGCCGGCGAGGCCGCGCCGCACGTGCTCGACGCGATGAAGAAGCTCGCTGCGGGTGAATGGCAGGGCGCCGTCGATTCATTCAAGAAGGCCAGCGAAGCGGCGCCGGAGCTCCTCGAGAAGATCGGCGTCGCCATCTTCAAGAAGCTGCCGCCCAACGTCCGCGACGGGCTCTCGAAGATCAACATCACCGAGCAGGACGTGCGCGAAGGCGCCGCCGCCCTGCCCGACCTCATCGCTGCTGGCCAGGCCGCCGCGAAGGGCGACTGGAAGGCCGCGGTGTCGTCGGTGCTCAAGGCCGGTGAAGCCGCGCCGGGCCTCGGCGAGAAGCTCATCACCAACGTCGGCAAGGCGCTGCCCGAAGGCCTCGCGCGCAACCTGCTCACAGACCCGGCGGTGGCGAAGGCGCTCGCGAGCGACCCGAAGCTGCACGAGGGCATCAACCAGCTCCTCGACGGGAAGATCCTCGAGGGCGCGGCGACGCTGCTGCACAACGACGAGGCCCGCGACGCGGTGCTCAACGTCGTCGCCAACGATCCCGCCGTGAAGAAGGCGCTCGAGGCGGTGAAGCTGACGCCCGCGGATCTCATCGAAGCCGGCGCCGCGGCACCGCACGTGTTCGACGCCGCCAAGGCGCTGACCGCGAAGCCGCCGCAGTGGGAAGCCGCGCTCGCCTCGCTCGGTGACGCCGCTGCCGCCGCGCCCAACCTCATCAACAAGATCGCCGAGGGCATCTACGAGAAGCTGCCCGCCGGCCTGCAGGACAAGCTGGGCAAGCTCGGCCTCAAGCCCGAAGACTTCAAGCAGATCGGCGCCGCCCTGCCGCACGTCATCGACGCCGCGCAGGCGCTCGCCACCGGCAAGTTCGACGAGGCCCTCGCGAAGCTGGGTGACGCCATCGGCGCCGCGCCCGACCTGGTGACGAAGGCCGTTAACACCATCGCCGCCAAGCTGCCCGACGGCCTCGCGAAGACCATCCTCACCGACCCCGACACGGTGAAGAGCTTCCTCACCGACCCGAACCTCAAGAGCGCCGCGCAGAAGCTGCTCAAGGGCGACATCGGCGGAGCGATTCGCGCCGCGGCCGACGTCGTCACCACCGACAGCCCGCTGCTGCGCAACCTCGCCGAGAACATCACGTCAGACCCGAAGCTCTCGGCGAAGCTGGCGGAGCTCGGCATCAACGGCCCCGACGATCTCGTGCAGCTCGGCGCGGCCATGGGCGAGGTCTTCAACCTCGTCGACAGCCTCAAGAAGCAGGACTGGGGTCAGGCCATCAAGGACCTCGGCGCCATCGCCGCCGAGCTGCCCGATGGCATGCGCTCGAAGATCATCGACGCGCTCGGCACCAAGCTCGGCCTCAAGCCCGAGATGCGCACGTTGCTGTCGGGCGTGCTCGACGCCATGGGCGACCCGGAAGTGCGCGAGGCCATCGGCGACGCGTTCGCCGCGTTCCACAGCGGCAACCCCGCGGAGTGGATCAAGGGCCTCGCCAACGCCGGCGAGACCATCGCCAAGGAGAGCCCCGACCTCGCCATCGCGTTCCTCGACACGCTCTCGCACCTGCCTGGCTCCGTCGGCGCGTTCTTCGGCGATCACGAGCTCAACCGGCAGCTGGTCGAGTCGGGCTCGCTGGGTCACATGTTCTCGGCCGTCGAGAAGCTGGCGAACGGCGACGTGCCCGGCGCCATCGGAGAGATCGGCAACGCGTTCGGCTCGCTCATCGCGCTCGGCGACAACTTCGAGATCGGCCCCATCGGCTGGGGCCCGGCCAAGTGGGGCCCGAAGGAACTGCCCATCGGCGATGAAGGCCTCGAGGCCGTGGGCCGCTTGATGAAGCAGTTCGTCGAGGCGCTGCCGCCCAAGGTGAAGTCCTTCATCACCGAGAAGATGGCGAGCGTCGCGGCCAACGCGGGCTTCAAGTCCATCCCTGTCGTCGGGCCGATCGTCGGCGTCGTCGACGAGGGCATTGACCTCTACAACAGCATCAAGGACGGCGAAGACGGCCTCACCATCGCGCTCGACGTCGCGGGCCTGGTGGTCAACGGCGCCAGCATCTTCCCGCCGTTCCAGGCCGCCACGCAGCCGCTCAAGGCGATCCTCGCCGTGGGCGAAGCGGTCAACGACACCATGAACTTCGTCGAAGACATTCAGGACTTCGGCGAGCAGTTCACCGGCATGACGGCCTAGCCGCCGTCAGACGAGGCCGAGCCGCTTCAGGAAGTCGAGCGTCTGCTCGACCTTCTGGGCGGTGGTGAGGCCCAGCGGCAGCTCGAGGTACAGCTTCGGGTCGAGGAACTTCGTCGCCCGGGCGCGCACGAAGTCGTAGCTCGTCTTGCGGAAGTGCTCGTAGGGCACCGCGTCGACGCCCTTCTTATCGGTCGCGGCGGCCTTCTCGATGCCCGACCAGTCGACGACGCAGGCGGCGATGGGCTGCTGGTACACGAGCCACGCCGTGCCCCAACACCCGACGCGCGCTTCAGCGCTGTACAGCTTGTCGAACGCGGCCTTGTAGTGAGGCGCGAGCTTCTCGGCGTCACCCAGCGGGTCTTTGCTCGCGAGCAGCGCTTTCTTCGCGGCCTCGTCCTTCGCCATGGTGTCGCTGACGAGCCGGTTGTTGACCTGCTTGAGCTTCGCTGCGGCGAACACCTGCTGCGCCCAGGCGTCAGCGTCGTGCGGCGGGTTGTCGAGGACGATCACCTTCTGGTTCGAAGCGCTCACGCGCACACCCTACCGCGCTACGCGGACGCCTCCGCGAAAACCACGGCCGCGTCACTCGTCGGCGCCGGCCACGTGAAACACCCACGGGAACGTGATGGCCACCTCTTGCCCACCGTTGGGCTCGGGGAAGTTCCAGCGGCGAATGCGCTGCACGATGCACGCTTCGACGTTGGCGTTGCCCAGCGCGCTCTCGGCGACCTCGGCGTACTCCACGCTGCCCGTCGCGCCGATGGTCCACGCCACGGTCACCTTGCCACCCAGCGTCGGGTCTTTCGCCAGCTCGCTCTCGTAGCAGTAGCGGATCTCGCTCTGGTGACGCCGCACCACCTTCAGCACCAGCGCGCGGTCGTAGCCGGGGCCCATGGTCGGCGTGCAGCCCGGGCACACGATGTCGGTCATCTTCTTGCCGCCGAGGCCGACCGACGGGCCATCACCGGGCCCGCGCGTCGTCCCCACCTTGCCGATGTTGAGCCCCACGCCCGGCCCGAGCCCCGCGCCGGTGTCCCGACCGAACACGCCCGCGAAGCCGACGCTGTCTGAAGGGCCCGACGCGGTGAGGTTGTTCAACGCGGCGTCGATGGCGCCGACGCTCGCGGCCATCACGATGCCGCCGCCACCGCCGCCGCCGAAGAGCAGCTTCATCGCGTCGGCCGCCGTCGTCTGCTTCGTGGGCGTGGTGAAGCTGGGCTTCGCCGCGCCGCGGGTGACGACCGCTTCGACGCGCTCCTGGAGTTCGGGGGCCTTCTGCTTGTGAATGACGGTGGTCGGCGTGACGGAAATCCGCAGCGACGACGGCGCGCCCCACATCGTCTCTTCGGTCGTCACCGGCACCAACACGAGCGCCGCCAACAACGCCGTCATCGCCATCAGCGAGTGCGCCAACACGAGCGCAAAGAAGAAGCCTTCTTGCCGCCGCACCGTGGGGGACCGCTCGCTGCGTCGCTGCAGCCGCGCTTCGATCGTCAGCTCGCCCGCCGTCGCGAGAAAGACGTCACCCAACTCGAGTGCGGTCAGCCGGCCTGACTCCACGGGCTGCGCGCCTGGCTTCACGACGAACGCCTTGAGGTGAGGCCCGGTGGCGATGACCGGCAGGCCACCTTCCCAGCGCACGTCGAGCCCTTCGAAGCCTTGCGGCGCGGCGCCCGGCTTCACGTGCTGCAGGCCGAGCGGCGTGTCCTGCCAGCGTGACGCGATGGCCAGCACACAATCGCCGTCGAGCGGCGCGCCGTCGTCGCCGCGAAGCACACGTCGGGTGGGCACACGTTCCGTGCGTGGTTCCATGGGGCACTCCAATCAAGTGGGAATGCCCTACAGACAGCGCACGACCGCGCGGGTTCCGCGGTGCGTCAGAAACGTTCGATCTGGAAATCGTCGTCGGGCTTCGCAGGTGACGCCGCAGGCTTCGCGGCCGGCGCAGCAGGCGCCGCCGGAGCAGGTGACGTCACAGGCTGCAGCCGCTGCTGCGACATCGACGGAGCGGGCGCGCGCGCGGCGGTGTTGTTCATCTGCGCGACGTACGCGGCGCTGCCGGGCGCGGCCTTCTCTTCACCCGGCTTGCCGTCGAAGTCGTCCCACTTGGCGTCCGACGTCGACGACACGCCCTGGAACCGCAGCGCGAAGTCGTCGGGGTTGGTCGCCTGGCGCAGCGCCTCCTGGTACGTGACCAGGTTCTGCCGCACGAGCATCATCAGCGACTGGTCGAAGGTCTGCATGCCGTACGAGATGTGACCCTGCGCGATCGCGTCGGGGATCTCCTTCGTGCGGTCCTTGTCTTCGATCATCTCCTTGATGCGCGCCGTGGCCTTCATGATCTCCACGGCGGCCACGCGGCCCTTGCCGTCGGCGCGCGGCACGAGGCGCTGTGACACCACGCCGCGCAGCACCGAGCCCAGCTGAATGCGGATCTGCTTCTGCTGGTGCGGAGGGAACGCCGAGATGATGCGGTTGATGGTCTCGGCCGCGTCGAGCGTGTGCAGCGTCGACATCACGAGGTGGCCCGTCTCGGCGGCGTGCAGCGCGGTCTCGATGGTCTCGATGTCGCGCATTTCGCCGACGAGGATGACGTCAGGGTCCTGGCGCAGCGCGCTCTTGAGCGCCTGGCTGAAGCTCATCGTGTCCACGCCGACTTCGCGCTGGTTGATGATCGATCGCTTGTCGCGAATGAGGAACTCGATCGGGTCCTCGATGGTGATGATGTGGTTCGTCTCGTTGGCGTTGATGTGATCGATCAGCGCCGCCAGCGTGGTCGACTTGCCGGAGCCCGTCGTGCCCGTGACGAGAATGAGGCCGCGCTCTTCGAGCGACATCTTCTCGAGCGTGACCGGCAGCATCAGCTCCTTGATCGACATGATCTTGAAAGGGATCACGCGGAGCACGGCGCCGATGGTGCCGCGCTGCTGGAACACGTTCACGCGGAAGCGACCCAGGCCCGGAACGCCGTACGCCAGGTCGACCTCGTTGCTCTGCTTGAACTTCTCCTTCTGGAACTCGTTCATGATCCCGAAGGCCATGCGGGCCACTTCTTCGGGCGGCAGGCGCTTGCCGTCCTTCAGCGGCACCAGCTGCCCGTCGACGCGAAACATCGGCGGCAAGCCGGCCTTCAGGTGAATGTCAGAAGCACCGCCACGCAGCGCGATCGTGAGGATCTCGTTGAGCTCCATGCGCTCGACGGTACCACGCTTCCTTCACTGGCACTGGAACGACTGAGTCCGAAAACACCGCGAGCCGCCCACCTCGTTTCCGAAGTGGCGGCTCGTGTGAGACCAGACCCGAAGCGGTTTAGCGCTTGGAGAACTGGAAGCGACGGCGGGCGCCGGGCTGACCCGACTTCTTGCGCTCGACCGCGCGCGAGTCGCGGGTGAGGAAGCCAGCCTTCTTGAGCGGCGAGCGGAACTCCGGGTTCAACCGGGTCAGCGCGCGCGACAGACCGTGACGGATCGCGCCGGCCTGGCCCGAGAGGCCGCCACCGCGCACGTTCACAGTCATGTCGACCTTGCCCATCTGCTCCAGCACCTGAAGGGGCTGGTTGATGATCATGATCGACGTCTCACGACCGAAGTACTCGGTCAGGGGACGGCCGTTGACGAGCATCGCGCCCGTACCCGACTTGAGCCACACACGGGCGGTCGCTTCCTTGCGGCGACCCGTGGCGTAGAAACCTTCAGTGCCAGACTTGGCCATGTTGTTCTCCAGCGTCGACCTGCGCTCGGGCTCGCGAACTGCCTCGCCCTCACCATGTCGAACGCAGATTCCTTGTTATGCCTCGACCTGCTTGGCAGCAGGCTTCTGGGCGGTGTGGGGGTGCTTGTCGCCGGCGTACACACGGAGCTTCGTCATCATCTGACGGCCGAGCGCGTTGCGCGGCAGCATGCGGCGAACCGCATTGACGATGATGTCTTCCGGGTGACGGCGCTGCAGCGTCTCGTAGTTCGAGCTCTTCAGCGCACCGGGGAAGCCGGCGTGCGGGTGCCGGTAGTACATCTTCTGGGAAGCCTTGTTACCCGTGACCTTCACCTTTTCGGCGTTGATCACCACGACGTGATCGCCCGTGTCGATCGACGGCGTGTACATCGGCTTGTGCTTCCCCTTGAGCAGGGTCGCGATCTGGCTGGCGGCGCGGCCAAGCACCTTGTCGGACACGTCGATGACGTGCCACTCGTGCTTGATGTCCTTCGCCTTGGCGCTGTACGTACGCTGGTGCGGCATGGCTTTGAAAACTCCGATCAGAAAGGGCGGCCCTGCTATCCCTTCCGTGCCTTGAGTGTCAAGGACTGATCAGGAAGTCGGCCCATTTACCTTCTCGGCCTTCAGTCGCTCGCGCAGGTTCCCGAAGAAGCGCTTCTCCTTCTCGGTCGGCGGCCCCTTGGGGATCGCCTCCATGTCGATAACCTCGCAAAGTTGCTCGGGAATATCGCCCAGGAAGCGGCTCGGCGTGCGCGGGAGCTCTTTCCCCCGCTTCACCCGCGTCGTCGCGCGCGTCATCACCAGCCGGTCGCGTGCCCGGGTCATCGCCACGTAGCAGAGCCGTCGTTCTTCCCCCGGGTTGGGCAGCTCGCCCTGCATGCCTGAGTGCGGCAACAGGTCTTCTTCGCAGCCCACGACGAACACCAGCTTCCACTCCAGCCCCTTCGAGCCGTGGATGGTCATCATCGAGACGCGGCCCGCGAGGTGGTGGTGCTCGTCTTCATCGTCCTTCGTGTCGAGCGACAGCCGGTTCAGGTACGTGAGCAGACTCGCCTTGGGGCCTTCCTTCTTCTCGTAGCTCTCGAGCGAGCGGATGACGTGCTTCACGGCCTGCGCCTTGCGATCGCCCGACGCGAGCGACGGCGCGTTGGCGCGCGCGTTCCCCATGAAGTCGATCTCCTTGAGCAGCTCGGAGGTGACCTGCGACAGGTTCCCCTTGTCGAAGATGTTCCGGTAGCGCGCCATCAACGCGACGAACTCCAGCACCTTCTCGCTCGCGCCCCGCGGCAACGTGTCGATCTCCGCGCTGCGCTCGAGCGCGTTCCACAGCGGCACGTTGTGCTCGAGCGCCCACTTGTTGAGCCGCTCCATCGTGGTGTCGCCGATGCCGCGCGCCGGCGTGTTGATGATGCGTAAGAGCGAGATCTCGTCCTTCGGGTTCGCGATCACCTTGAAATAGGCGATCACGTCTTTCACCTCTCGGCGATCGAAGAACTCCGTGCCGCCGTGCACCTCGTAGCGGACCTCGCGCTCGCGCAGGAACTCTTCGAGGAACCGCGACTGGCCGTTGACCCGGTAGAGGATCGCGATGTCGTCGGGCGACATGCCTTCCGACACCGCGCGCTTGATCTCCGAGGCCACCCAGCGCGCTTCGTCTTCTTCAGACGGCGCCGCGCACAGCGTGATCTTCGGCCCCGCCTTGACGTCAGACCACATGCGCTTGTCGCGGCGGTCTTCGTTCTTCTCGATGACCGAGTTGGCCGCGTCGAGGATCACCTGGTTGCTGCGGTAGTTCTGCTCGAGGCGCACTTCTTTGCCGCCCGGGAACAGCTTCTCGAAGTCGAGGATGTTGCGCACCTCGGCGCCGCGCCACGAGTAGATGCACTGATCATCGTCGCCCACCACGCACACGTTGTGGTGCGCGTCGCCCAGGTGGCGCAGCAGCTCGAGCTGCGCCTTGTTCGTGTCCTGGTACTCGTCGACCATGATGTAGCGGAAGCGCTCGGCGTACTTCTGCTTCACGTCGGGGAACTGCTCGAAGATGCGCGACGGGAAGACGATGAGATCGTCGAAGTCGACAGCGCCCTGCGCCTTGAGCGCCAGCTGGTAGAGCGGAAAGACGATGCTCGCCGCGAGGTCGAGGTCGTCGCTGTCTTCACCGTCGATGTCGTCGAGCTCGTCGAGCTCGTCGTCGTCTTCGGTCAGCGGCGCGCGCGGGGCGTCGCCGGGCATCTCGCCGGAGTTCTTGGCGCGCGAGATGAGCGTCAGCACCTTGCGCGGGTCGAACACCTTGTCGTCGATCTGCCGTTCCTTCATCGCGCGGCGCACGAGCGCGATCTGATCGCCCGTGTCGACGATGGCGAACTTCCGCGGCCAACCCAGCTTGTGCAGGTGCTCGCGCAAGACCTCCGCGCCGAACGCATGGAAGGTGGACAGCGTCACGCCCAGCGCGCGCTGGCCGTACATCTGCACCACGCGCTCCTTCATCTCGGCGGCGGCCTTGTTGGTGAAGGTCACCGCGAGGATCGAGCGCGCGGGGACCTTCTGATCGAGCAGGTGGCAGATGCGGTGGGTGATGACGCGCGTCTTGCCGGAGCCGGCGCCGGCCAACACCAGCAGCGGGCCTTCGACGGTGAGCACCGCGTCACGCTGCGGCTTGTTGAGGTGCGACAGATCCACGGCGCGGCGCTCATAGCACCGCGCGCGTCACACGTTCTCGAAGTCCACGCTGCCGCGCGGGTGATCCAACCGTTCCGTCGGGGCCAGCGTCACCCGGGCGCGCGCCGGCCGCTCGAAGTCGGACGCCAGCATCGTCTCGGGCGCCGCGGCGCCAACGGTGGCGGGCTTCACCGCGTGGGCGATCTCCGAGATGCGGCCGCGGATGATCGACTCGTATTCCTTCGCGTGTGGGCGGTTGCGGCCCTTCACGCCGCCATGCCACGCGCGCACCGCTTCCCATTCCTTGCCGTGGAACTTCTTCGTGAGGTCGCCCAGTTTCTTGGCGAGGAACTCGATCTGCCTGGCTGGCGCGATGGTGGCGGCGCTCTTGCCGCGGCCGACGTGGAGCCCCGACCACTTCTCGAACTCCGGCAACAGGCCGTTGTCGTCGAGGCCGATGAGGCCGTGACCCGTGCCGTCGCGGTGCACGCCGTGGTTGATGAAGCTCGATTCCTGCGCGACCACGGCGGCGACGATCTGCGGGTTGACGCGGTGCTGGCCCGCGAACTTCTGGATCCACGGCGCCAGCGTCTCGACAGAGACCTTCGCGTTGCGCGCCCTCGGGAGAACAGGGAGCGGACGGTTCGAGCCGACGCCGGTGGTCACGCGCTGAATCCTCGCGAGCGGCGTCACCCGTCAGCAAGGGAAATTCCCGACACGCTCCAAGAAAACTCGCGCGCCCGCCGCGACAACGGGTTTACTCGCGCCGTGGCGAAAGAGACCAAGAAGCCCGTCGACCCCAAAGCAGCGCGTGAGCTGATCGCGGGCCTCGACAAGCGCCGTTTCCTCGAGGAACTCAACAAGCTCGCCAGCAACTTCGCGGCCGACCCGGGCAACCCCGGCAGCTACGCGTGCAACGGCTGTGTCCGCTGCGCCAACTGCATGTTCTGCAACGAGTGTGAGGGCTGCTACGGCTGCACGCACTGCACCCGCTGCGAGCTCTGCAACAACTGCACGCACTGCGTTGACTCCAAGTCGCTCAACGCGTGCGCGTACTCGGTGCAGAGCGAGAACTGCGCGAACTCCGCCTACGTCTACTTCTCGCGCAACCTCTCGGACTGCACCTACTGCTTCGGCTGCGTGGGCCTGTCCAAGAAGGACTTCCACATCTTGAACGTGGGCTTCGCGCGCACCGAGTACTTCGAGCTCGTGCAGCGCCTCAAGCGCGAGCTCCAGGTCAAGTAACCGTCACAGCACCCGCAGGAACCAGGCCTTCAGGTATTCCGTCTCGGGCAGCGACGCGAGCGGCGGGTGATCGATGCCCGCCCCGCGCCGCTCGAGGATCTGCACGCTGCGCTTCGCGTCGGCCGCGGCCTCGAGCAACAGCTCTTCGAACGCCGCGCGCGAGACCTTGCCGCTGCACGAGCAGCTCACCAGCAACCCGTCGGGTTTGAGCAGCTTGAAGGCCCGCACGTTGAGCTCGTGGTACGCGCGCTTGGCCGTCGAGAGGCCTTCCTTGCGCTTGGCGAGGCCCGGCGGGTCGACCACGACGGTGTCGAACTTGCGGCCCTCGTCAGCGAAGGTGCGCAGCACGTCAAACGCGTTGCCGTGGGTGATGGTGACGTTCTTCCGGCCGTTCAGCTCGACGTTGTGCCGCGCGCGCGCGACCGCGCCTTCGTCTTGCTCCACGGCCATGACGCTCGTGCACTTGCGCGAGAGGCCCAGCGCGAAGCCCCCGTGGTAGCTGAAGGTGTCCAACGCGTCGCCGCCGCCCAACTCGCCCGCGCGCACGTGGTTGTCGACCTGGTCGAGGAACGAGCCCGTCTTGGCGTCTTCCAGCAGGTCGATCTCAAAGCGGTTCTCACCCTCGTGGTAGGCGACGCGCGTCGCGCCGTCACCCAGCAGCACCTTCTTCTCGCGCCCAAGGCCCTCCCAGTCGCGGCCCGACGCGTCGTCGCGGCACACCACGGTCTTGAGGCCGGTGACCTCGAGCAGCAGCTTCGCCCACGCCTCTTTGCGCACGTCGGCGCCTTCGCTCAGCGTCTGCAGCGTCAACGCGTCGCCATAGCGATCGACGAAGAGGCCCGGGAGCAGGTCAGCCTCGCCGTGCACGGCGCGAAACGCGTCGCGCCCGAACAACGACTCACGCCGCTTCCACGCCGCCGCGAGCCGCGCCTTGAAGAACGCGGTGTCGAGGCGCTCCTCACGGCCCAGCTTCTTCGACACCAAGCGCAGCGCCAGCGGTGACTTCGACGACGTGAACGCCTGGCCGATGGGGTTCTTCTGCACGTCGACCACGTCGACGATGGCGCCAGGCGCGAGCGTCTCTTTCGGCCAGGTCACGACCTCGGTGCGGTAGCACCACGGGTAGCCCTTGCGCAGCGACTTGGCTCCGTTGGCCGACACAACAACAAGCGGGTTCGTCATTCGAGGCCTCGCGCTGCCAGCTCCGAGTCGTCTTCACCGCGCAGGTGACCGACCTCGTGCAGCAGCGTCACGCGAATCTGTTCGATCAACTCCTCCCGCGTCGTCACCGCGCGCGCGAGGTTCTTCCGGTAGAGGGCGATCGATCGGCACGGCGACCCGGGCTTCATGCCGGGCTCCAGCTCACACGTCTCTTTGAGCGGCGTGCCACGGAAGAGCCCGAGAATGGTGGGCGACAGCGGCGGGTCGCCCGACGTGAGGTCGATCTCCTGCGGGAGATCTTCAGCCTCCACGGGAATGCCCTTGAGGTCGCCGCGCATGTCGGCGGGCAGCGCGGCCAGGGCCGCGTCCAGCTCCGCGCGGAACTCGGTCTCTGACAGCAGCACCGGCGAGGGGAACGACTCGGCGTCGAGCTTGCGGGCCTTCTCGAAGTGACCGTCGGCGTCGACCTGCTTGCCTTCACGCTCGAGCACGAGGCCGAGGTGGTGATGCGCCCACGCGGCGCGCTCTTCGTCGTCGAGCAGCCGGGTGAAGGCCAGCTTCGCTTCCTTGAACCGGCACAGCTCGAACAGCGCCACGGCGCGCTCGTACAGCGCCTCGGCGTCACGCCGGTCGCGCGCCAGCACCCAGTCGGCCCGCTCCA
>CAYWON010000089.1:0-28531 GCA_964459885.1 uncultured Archangium sp. | reverse complement strand
CTCAGGGCTTCACGGCGACGTAGCGAGACGAAGTGCCGCGGCGCAGCTTGAGCAGCACCGGCTCGCCCGGCTCACAGTCTGCGAGGGCCACGTCGAGCTCCTTCAGCGTCGCAACTGCGTCGCGGTTGAGCTCGGTGATCACGTCGCCGACCGCCAGCCCTGCCCGCTCGGCCGCGCCGCCCGGCACGATGGCCTCGATGCGCAGCCCGGGCTCCAACCCGAGTGACGCGGCGGCGTTGGGGTCCAACGGGCGCACCGCGAAGCCCAGCGCGTCCACCCGCCCGCCCGAGTTCATCGCGCGCAGCGCTTCGAGCGACGGCCGCTGCGCCAGCGTGGCGGTGAAGTCGAAGCTGCGACCGCCGCGCACCACGTCGATCTTCACGCTGCTCCCCGGCTGCAGCAGCGCGATCTTCCGGAGGATCTGCTGGTACCGCTGCACGGCCTTGCCGCCGATGCCGACGACGCGATCACCGGGCTTGAGGCCGGCCTTCTCTGCCGGGCTGCCCGCGAACACGTCGACCACCACCGGGCCGCGCGCGTCGCCTTCGCCGACCTCCTGAACGTTCAAGCCCAGCCAGCCGCGCTCGGGCCGGCCGTTCGCGAGCAAGTTGGGCAGCAGATCTTTCACGAGGTTGATGGGCACCGCGAAGCCGATGCCCTGGCCCTGACTGCTGATGGCGGTGGTGACGCCCACCACGTCGCCGTGCATGTCGAACAGCGGGCCGCCGGAGTTCCCCGGGTTGATGAGCGCGTTGGTCTGGATGAAGTCGTCGAACGGGCCCACGCCGATGACGCGCTCGCGCGCCGAGATGAGGCCGTGCGTGACGGACGTGTCGAGGCCGAACGGGTTGCCGATGGCCACGACCCAGTCGCCGATCTCCAGCTCGTCGGAGTCACCCAGCGTGACGGTCGGCAGATCTTTCACGTCGGCGATGCGCAACAGCGCGAGGTCGGTCGACGGGTCGCGGCCCACGACGGTGCCCACGAGGTTGCGACCATCGGACAGGCGCACCTCGATGCTCTGCGCGCGCTCGACGACGTGGTTGTTGGTGACGATGAGGCCTTCGGGGTTGATGACGAAGCCCGAACCCAACGAACGGCTGCTGCCCTCGTTGCGCGTCGAGATGTTCACCACGCCCGGCCGCACGGCCTTGACCAGCGGCGCCAGCGACGTTGGCGGCACGAAGTCAGGCAGTCCCGGCGCCTTCGCGGGTCGCTCGCGCCACAGCTGACCGCTGGGCAGCGGCGCTGGAGAGACGACTGGCGTCGGCGCGGTGCGCTGCGCCGCGATCTTCGCCTTCACCCACTCATCAACGGTCTGCGCCTGCGCGGGGACTGACAACGCAGCGATGGCGATCCACGCACGCACGATGGCTGCAGACCCTACCCTCACGCCTGTGCGGGCTTCACGAACTTCGCGACGCGCACAAGCCCCGGGCGAATGGTGCGGCCCTTGAGCTGGTAGCAGGCCTTCACCACGCCGGTGACGAAGCCGTCTTCCGCCTCGTTGGTGGTGACCTCCATGTCGGTCGCTTCAGCGAGGTTGGGATCGTACGGGCGGCCGACGAGCTCCACGCGCTCGATGCCGACGCTCTCGGCGCGCTTGAGCAGGCTGTCGCGGATCATCTTCACGCCCTGCGCGAAGGCCGAGCCGTCGCTCGCGGCGAGGCAGAGGTCGAGCTCATCAACGGCTTCCAACAGCGAGACGGCGATGTTGCCCTTCTCGACGTCGATCATCCGCTCGCGCTCGCGCGCCTGGCGCTGCTTGAACTCTTCGCGATCGCGCTCGCCGGCCTGAATCGCGTGCGCCAGCTCGTTGACGCGCTTGTGCGCAGCGGCGAGCTCGGTGCGGAGGCGCTCGACCTCGGGATCAACCTCCGGCGGGAGGACATCGACAGACTCGTCGGGGGCGTGGGTCTCGGGCTGTGACTCGTTGCTCATGACGCGACCAAGGTAACCATCAAGCCTCTCAAGTCAACGCGCCACGCACCTGACCGACGAGAAACAAGGACCCCGCGATCAACACCACGCCGCCCGCAGGAACGCGCGCCCGCGCGCGGGCGACGGCGTCTGCAGCGCTGTCACAGACGGTCACGTCGGCGTTCAGCGAACGCGCGAGCGCCTCGTAGGTGGCCGGCGCCTTCGATCGAGGGCTGGCGATGGGCGTGAGGTACAGCGCTGCCACGCGGGGAAACAGCCGACGCATCATCGGCTCGGAGTCCTTGTCGGCGAAGACACCGAACACCAGGTGCACCGGCCGGCCCGCGTAGACCTCGTCGAGCGCGGCCAACAACACCTCCACGCCCGCCGGGTTGTGCGCGCCGTCCAACACCGTGGTGGGCGTACCGGGCAGCTCCTCGAGGCGGCCCGGCCAGCGCGCGGCCTCGACCCCGGCGCGCCGCTCGTCTTCTGACAGCGGGAACGCCGTCAGCGCGTCGAGACACGCGAGCGCAACGGCGAGGTTCTGCCGTTGATGCGGACCACGAAGATGTCGGGGCGCCGTGGCCGGCCGCTGAAAGTCGCGCCCTTCCAGTCGCGCTCCCGGCCGGTCGAGCACTGCCAGCGCCTCCGGTGGCTGCGCGGCCAGCACGATGGGCACGCCCGGCTTGTAGATGCCGGCCTTCTCGCCAGCGATCTGCGCGAGCGTGGTGCCGAGGTATTCCATGTGGTCGAAGCCGATGGGCGTGACGCACGTGACCAGGGGCACGCACGCCGTCGTCGCGTCGAGGCGCCCGCCGAGGCCGGTCTCGATGACGGCGAGGTCCACCGCTTCCTGCGCGAAGTGCCAGAACGCGACGATGGTGCCGAACTCGAAGTGCGTGAGCTCGTGGCCGACGCCGAGCACCTCAACGATCTCGGCGATGCGACGGCCGAAGGTCTCGTCGTCGATCTCCACGCCGTCGATCTGGATGCGCTCGTTGGGGCGCACGAGGTGCGGCGACGTGTAGAGCCCCGTGCGGTAGCGCTGACGCAGACACGACGCCGCGATGGCGCAGGTCGAGCCCTTGCCGTTGGTGCCCGCGACGTGCAGCGCAGGGAATCGCTGTTGAGGGTTGCCGAGCTTCTCGAGCGCAGTGACGACGCGCCCGAGGCCCATCTTGATGCTCGACGGCGAGAGGCTCGCGAAGTGCGCGAGGCCCTCTTGCGGCGTCACGACGCCATCAGCCCGAGCAGCTGCGCGACCTTCCCGCGGAGGTCCTTGCGCTGGACGATCGCGTCGATCATGCCGTGCTCGAGGAGGAACTCGCTGCGCTGGAAGCCTTCGGGCAGCTTCTGGCGAATGGTCTGTTCGATGACGCGCGGGCCGGCGAAGCCGATGAGCGCGCGAGGCTCGGCGAGGATGACGTCACCCAGCCACGAGAACGACGCCGCCACGCCGCCGGTCGTCGGGTGCAACAGCACCGAGATGTACGGCTGGCGGATCTCGCGGAAGCGGTTGATGGCGGCCGACGTCTTCGCCATCTGCATCAGCGAGAAGATGCCTTCCTGCATGCGCGCGCCGCCGGACGCCGAGAAGACGATCGCCGGACACTTCAGTTCGAAGGCGCGCTCGAACACGCGGGTGACCTTCTCACCCACCACGCTGCCCATCGACCCGCCCATGTAGTCGAAGTTGAAGGTGCCGATGCTGACGCGGCGGCCTTCGATGGTGCCGACGCCGCTGATGAACGCGTCGTTCTCGCCGAGCGCCTTCATCGTCGACTTGATGCGGTCCTTGTACTTCTTGGAGTCCGAGAACCCGAGCGGGTCGGTCGACTCGAGCGCGGTGTCGAACTCTTCGAACGAGTCGGGATCACACAGCGACGCGATGCGCACGCGCGCCGGGAGCTTCATGTGGTGGCCGCACGACGGACACACGTTGAGCGCCTTCACGAGCTCTTCGGCCAGCATGATGTCGCCGCACTCGTCGCACTTCTCCCAGATGCCCTCCATGCGCGACGACGAGACCGTCGAGGTCTCCGCGGGATCGGGGGCGGCGATCTTCGGCTTCTTCTGGAACCATGCCTGTCCGGACATGGGCGGGCCCTTAGCGGCTCACCCGCGGCACCTCAAGCGTGGCACGCTGACCCGATGCGTCAGGCCGTCACCACAGCGCTGTTGCTCTCGCTGAGCGCGTGCTGTTGCAACCCGATGAAGCAGGAGTCGTACGCGTCGGTACCGCTGACGATGAAAGACGTGAAGGCGCTCGAGCAGGACGGCGCCACGGTGACGGTCGAGCGCAAGTCGCGGCACTCCGTCGGCAACATCGCGTGTGGCCATTCGCCCCTGTGCGTCATCTTCCTGCCGGTCATTCTCTACGACGCCGCCTTCCCTGAGACGTGGGACGCGGTGGTGGTCAAGCGCGGCGACGAGACGGTGTTGGTGGCCGAGTACACGACCGGCGGCGCGCTGATTCACGCCCAGCACCTTGTCGACGGAGAGATGCGCGAGACGCGCTTCATCGAGCTGCGGGCGCTGAACAAGAAGGTCTACGTCGATTCGGCGCGGCTGGTGGCGCAGGCCGACGGCGGCGTGGAGCGCGTGGTGCTGCCGCTCAGCAGTCAGCACGACTTCATCGCCGAAGAGCGCGCCTACCTGGAGAAACAGAAGGAGCCGAAGCGACGCGCGGAGGCCATCACCGAAGCGCGCCAACAGCTGGAAGCAGAAGGGCTCACGTTCGCCATCGAACGTCTGAAGGACCCTGCGGAGGACGATCGCACGCGGGGGCTGGTGATCGGCGAAGGCTGTGTGCCCGAGCTGATCGTCGCCGCGACGCCGCTCGCCGGGCCGTGGACGAAGCTCTCGCTGGTCACCTGCGCCCCGGCGGGAGAAGCGCGTGCACCGCTGTTGAGAGAGCTCGCGGAGCTGGTCTGCCAGGGCGTGCAGGACGGCGATCTGCAGAACGAGATCGAATACGCGTTGATGCGGGACGACGCGCAGGTCGCTGACGTACCGAAGCGCTGCACCAACCCGGGCCCGCGCGCGTTGCTGGCGCTGTGGCTCAAGCAACCCGTGGCCGCCGACGATCTCGACGCGCTGCTGGCGAGCGACGCGGGTCGACGCGCGCAGATGCACCTGAACTCGAAGGACCCCGTGCAGCGGGCGGCGATGCTGCGGCTCTTCCTTGACGACAAGAACGCGAAGCCGGTGCTGTCGCGCTTCATCTACGAGGAGGCCGTGCTCGAGCCTGCGCAGCTCGCGTCGCTCGCCACGTACTACCTGAAGCCACGCGAGTTCTTCGCGACCGCGACGCGCGCCGACATTCTCCAGATCTTCGACTACGCCGCCCGCGCGAACGACGCCGCCACGCGCACCACGCCAGCGCGTGAGGTGCTGACGACCGCGCTGACCAAGACGAAAGACAAGGACGACGTCGCTGCGTTGCGCGCCGCGCTGCTGGTGCTGGGTGATGCCGCGCAGCCAGTCAGCGTCACCGAGCCCGTGCCGCTCGGCCGCGCGACGGTGCCCAGCGAGCTGCCTGCGTACGCGCTGCGGTTGCTCGGCTGCGACACGGAAGCGCTTCGTCAGATCGCGGCGGGCGCGAAGAAGGCGTCGAGCTGTGGCCCGAGACCGGCCGAACAGCCGTGACGGTCAGGCCGTGCCAGCGATCGCTTCGATCTCGCTGCGCGTCTTCGGAATGTCGGCGGTCAGCACTTCGACGCCGGTCGCCGTACAGGTGACGTCGTCTTCGATGCGGATACCGCCGAAGCCACGCCCGTCGTTCATCGCGAGGAACTTCTCGGCCGCTGCCCAGTTCACCTGCGTCTTGAAGCGCTCGCGGAGCTCGGCGTTGTGGAGGATCGCGGGCACGAAATAGAGGCCCGGCTCGATGGTGAAGACCATGCCGGGCGCGAGGTCCATGTCCATGCGCAGGTACTGCGTGCCGAACTGCGCGCTGCGCGTGCGCCCCTGCGGGTAGTGAATGCGATCGCCGAAGGCCTCGAGATCGTGCACGTCGAGCCCGAGCTGGTGGCCAAGGCCGTGCGGGAAGAAGATCGCGTGCGCGCCTGACTCCACGAGGCCGTCGGGGGAGCCGTTGAGCAACCCGAGCCGCACGAGCCCGTCAGCGAGGACGCGCGACGCACGCAGGTGCAGATCGCGGTAGCGCACGCCCGGTTTCACCGCGTTGATGGCGTCGACCTCGGCCGCCAACACGAGGTCGTACACGTCACGCCCTTCAGGTGAGAACGCGCCGCCCACCGGCCAGTCGCGCGTGACGTCGTTGCAGTAGCCCGAATCAACGCTCTCGGCGCCCGCGTCGAGCAGCACGATGTCGCCGGCCTGAAGCACGTTGCGGTGATCGTGGTTGTGCAGGACCTCGCCGCGCACCGAGAGGATCGAGCCGTACGCCTCGGTGCAGCCGCCGCGCGCGAACGCGCCGATGACCTGCCCCGCGAGGAACGACTCCTTCACGCCCGGCTTCGAGTGCCGCATCGCCGCGACGTGCGCTTCTTTCGTGATCGGCACGAGGCGACGGATCTCCGCGAGCTCCGCTTCGTCCTTGCGAAGGCGCAACGTCGCGATCAAGTCGAGCAGCGGCCCGTGACCCACGCGCTTCGCGTCGTCGAAATCGAGCGCCTCACCGGTGATGGCCTTCGCGCGAGTCGTGGCCTTCCAGTCGGCGACGGCGAGCGATCTCACCTGGCGCCCGGCGCCGAGCCGCTTCACTTCGTCTTCCAGCTTCTCGACGGCCAGCACCGCGTCGACGCGCTGCCGCGCCTTCACGTCGTCGAACGACTCCAGCGCGCCGTGCCAGAGCGCGTCGGCGACGGTGCGCTCCGGGAGGAACAACGTGACGCTGCCGTTCGCGGGGTCGAAGAACGCCGCGCTGCCGGCCTCGGGGCGCTCGAAGAAGTAGAGGAACGTGCTGTCAGCGCGGTACGGAAACCCGTTCGCCGGGTAGTTGCGCGACAGCACCCCACCAGCCATCAACAACGCCGGACCGTCGAGGCCAGCCAGGAAGCGCGCGCGGCGTTGGGCGTAGTTCATGGGCCAACTCATACCGCTGTGTTACCTGCATTCCCATGAAGGCAGTCGTCACGGACTTCGAAGGCCCCGAGCAGGTGAAGCTGCTCGATCGCCCGGCTCCGGTTGCGGGCCCCGACGAGATCCTCGTGCAGGTGAAGGCGACGGCGTTGAACCGCGCCGACCTCCTGCAGACGATGGGCATGTACCCGGCGCCGCCCGGCGTCGTCGCTGACGTGCCGGGGCTCGAGTACGCGGGTGAAGTCGCGGCCGTCGGCGCGCGCGTGACGCGCTGGAAGGTCGGCGACCGCGTGATGGGCCTCGTCGCTGGCGGCGCGTGGGCAGAGCAGCTCGTCACGCACGAGCGCGAAGCCATCGCCGTCCCGGAAGGTCTCTCGTTCTCAGACGCTGCGGCGCTCCCCGAAGCGTTCGCGACCGCCTTCGATGCGCTCGTCTTGCAAGCGGGCATGACGCAGGGCTCGCGGGTGCTGGTGCACGCCATCGCCAGCGGCGTCGGCACGGCGGCGATGCAGCTGTGCAAGCTCTACGGCGCGCACGTCGTCGGCACGGGCCGGCAGCAGGCGAAGCTCGAACGCGCCAAGGCCCTCGGCCTCGAGAACGCCGTGCTGGTGAAGGACGGGAAGTTCGCGAAGCAGGTCGGCGCCGTCGACATCGTGCTCGATCTGGTCGGCGGCGACTGGGTGCCGGAATCGCTCGAGGCGATGGCCCCGCACGGCACGCTGATGCTGGTCGGGCTGGTGGCCGGCGTCACGGCCGACGTGCCGCTGCGGAAGATCCTCACCAAGAAGCTGCGCGTGATCGGCACGACCATGCGGTCCCGCGCCCTCGAGGAGAAGATCACCGTCGCCCGCGCCTTCGAAGACAAGCTGGTGCCCCACTTCGCGCGCGGCGCCCTCAAGCCGGTCGTCGACGCCGTCATGCCGATGCAAGACATCGCCGCTGCGCTCCAGCGCCTGGCGACCAACGACTCCTTCGGAAAACTCGTCCTCACCTGGTGACCCATGCCCGCTTTCGATCCCAACGCTGCTGCGCTCCCTGACTCCGGTGTCTTCGGCCTCCCCTTCACGCCCGACGAGGCGAAGGTGGTGCTGGTGCCCGTGCCCTTCGAGGCCACCACGTCGTACGGCGGCGGCACCGCTGACGGCCCGCTCGCCATCCTCGAGGCGTCGAAGCAGGTCGACCTCTTCGATCTCGACACCGGCAAGCCGTACGAGCCGGGCATCTCGATGCTCGACATCCCCACCGACGTGCGCGCGTGGAACGACGAGGCCAAGAAGCTCGCCGCACCCATCGTCGAGTCCGGCGGCCTCGAGGTCGACGAGCAGGCGCTCGCCCGGGTGAACTCGCTGTCGGTGAAGATGAACGACTGGGTCTACGCGCGCACGAAGGAGTGGCTCGCGAAGGACAAGATCGTCGGCGTTGTCGGCGGCGATCACTCGACGCCCTTCGGCGCCATCAAGGCCTACGCCGAGAAGTACCCCGACCTCGGCGTGCTGCACCTCGACGCCCACGCCGATCTGCGCGACGCGTACGAGGGCTTCGAGTGGAGCCACGCGTCGATCATGTTCAACGTGCTCAAGCACGTGCCCGGCGTGAAGCGGCTGGTGCAGGTCGGTATCCGCGACTTCGGTGAAGCGGAGTTCGAGATCATCCGTGAGTCGAACGGCCGCGTGCACACGTTCTTCGACGCTCGCCTCGCGCGGGCGCGGCTCGACGGTATGCCGTGGCGCGAGCAGGTCGACGCCATCGTTCAGCAACTGCCGCAGCATGTGTACCTCTCGTGGGACATCGACGGCCTCGAGCCCACGCTGTGCCCCAACACCGGCACGCCGGTGCCTGGCGGCCTCACGTTCGCGCAGGCCGTCGCGCTGCTCGAGGGCGTGGTGCGCGCTGGAAAGACGATCGTCGGCTTCGATCTCAACGAGGTCTCGCCCGGCCAGGACGGCAGCGAGTGGGACGGCAACGTCGGCGCGCGCCTCCTCTACAAGATGATCGGCTTCACGCTGGTCAGCCGGGGACTCCTCGAGCAGCCCTGAGCGCTACGTCCGCGGACGTGTTCGCATCGCCCGGAGTTCCTGCTCCGGGCACACCGGGATGCCGTCGATGGTGACGGCGCGGCGAACGAGCGCGTCGAGGTCGTACTCGTGATCTTCGAAGACGGCGTCGAGCAGCAGGCCGTCAATGCGCGCGCGCACGTAGAGCTTGCCGACGTAGACGATCGCGTCGTGCCACGGCTCGCCCCACACCGTGACCTCGCCGCGCGGCAACGCCCAGCGCACGAACGCCGGCACCTCACCTGCCGCGAGGATGATGTCGCTGTCGGGCAACACGCGGCTGCGATCGCCGGTGTGCAGCGCCAGGCCCGCGCCACCGAAGACGGCGAAGCGCACGCCGCTCGCGGCCAGCGCACGCAGCAGCTCGAAGTGACGCTCGTTGCTCACGCCGTGAAGTAGTTCCCGATCACCTGCGCGTTGGGCACCCAATCGCCGCAGAGATCGCCATTCGAGTGGAACACCAGCTTCTGCAGCACCCCGCTCTTCACGCCGTCGTCGTGCGCCACGTAACTCGACGACTCAAAGACGACCTCGACGTCGCGCCGTCGGTAGATCTCGTTGGAGTAGTAGTAGCCGCTCGTCACGCCCACGAAGTCCCAACCGGGGCGCAGCGCCCCACCGTCGGGGAAGATCGCCTCAGCGAACGCGCGCACCGACACGCGGTTCGCGTCGATCCACCGCGTCGTCTTGTTCTCGACGTAGCGGTCGCCGAGCTCGCTCAACGCGCGGAACACCACGCGCCGTACGCCGAGCTCCTGCGCCTGATCGACGTAGCGCTCGACCTGTTCCAGCGACGACACGGTCTGCTTGTTGACGATGCAGACCAGCTTCAGCGGCAGCCCGGCGTCGAGGACGCGCTGCATGACCGCGAAGAGCGACGCGTTCTCACGAATGGCCTCGCCACGAGCGAACCGCATCACGAGGTGATTGAGGCGCTCGTCGAAGTGCGCGCGCGACAACTCGACGCCGGTGAAGCCGCTCTCGGCCAGCGCGGGGACCAGCCGCGCGTCGTTCATCAGGCCGGAGCCGTTCGTGTAGAGCACGCGAGAGGGGAACAACGCCCCATGCGTGCGGACCAGCGCGAGCAACCGGAGCAGCCACTCCGGGTGCGACGTCGCTTCGAGGCCGCTGAGGCTCAGCCCCATCTCGAAGCCCGCGAGCTCGCTCCACGCGCGGTCCAGCCCCGCGAAGTACGTCTCGTGATCGCCGATGACGGCTTGCGCGGTCAGCCGATGCGCGTCGTCGCGGAGCAGCTCCTCGCTGCAGAACGAGCAGTGCGCGTTGCACGGCGTGGGGTTCGCGTAGGGCGTGAAGGTCAGGCCGGGACGCAGCAGCCAGCGCTGCCCACGCAGCACGCGCTCCACCGGCGCCCGGGGCTCGAAGCTGCGCCACCGGCCATCGCGATACTCACCCGGCGTCGTCAACGCGCGGAACTGATTGGGCCGGAACGCGCTCATCCGATGCGCACCCGCCCGGCCATCGCCACGCCGATGTCGCGCGCGCCTTCGCACGGCTCCCGCGAGTGGCCGTAGCGGAGGTTGTCGACCAACAGCAGATCGCCGGCTTCCCAGCGCACGCCTTCGCGCGTCTCGAGGAACGCGTTCAGCAGCACGTCGACCTCGGCGTCACTCAGCTCGACGCCGTTGCCCAGCGGGTAGCGACGGAAGCCGTTGTGCGCCGCGGGCCCGTCCAGCGGAATGCGCGGGAACAGCAGCAGGCCGCGATGAAACGCCGGCACGCGGATGCGCGTCATCAGCGTCGTCCCCTGCCACCAGCACGCGTCAAACTGCAGCGTCGATTCACGACAGCGCGCCTCGGCGACTGCGGGCTCCGTGGTCTCGAAGCGGTCCTGCCACGAGCGGAAGTAGTTCCGCGCCTTCGCGGGATCGTGCTCGTCGAGGAAGCCCATCTCGATGAGGAAGCCGTGCGTACGAAACGCGTCGAACAGCACCGGAGCGCGTTCCCGCACCAGCTCCGTCAGCCGCGCGGCGCTGTGAACGAACGTGCGCCCCACGCACGCCGTCGGAGAGAAGAAGAGCAGCCGCTGCGGCAGCTCGTGTTGGTACAGCACCTCGTTGTGAGGCAGCAGCCAGAGGTGCGACGGGTACGCGTCGGTCGCGCGCAGCTCCCGCGTCAACGCCCGACGGGCCGTGCGACCGCTGTGCATTCCGCCCCATGGGAACGCCACGTCGTCACCGAAGCCCAGCGACGCGAGCGACGCCGCGTTCAGCTCGCGCAGCCCCGTCTGCTTCACGTGCACGGCGCCGTGGCGCTCGAACTCCCGGCGGATGAGGTCGACGTCGAGGCCGCACACGGTGCGCGCTGAGAACTCAGGCGTGGTGTCGAGCTTCAGCGCGTAGCGAACACCCGCGACGCCAGTGAACGAGCGCGCCACGCGCTGCACAGGCTCGTCCTTCGCCATGCCGACGACGAACTGGCGGTCGCCTTCGAACGACTCCCGCGAGTGGCCGTAGCGCTCGTTGTCGAAGAGCACGAGGTCACCGGCCTGCAGCGTCACGCCCTCGCGGGTCGCCAGAAACGCCGCGCGGAGCTCGTCGTGGTCCGCTTCGGTCAACGCGCCAAAACGGCGAAACCCGTTCACCGCTGACGGCGGGTCGAGCGCGATGCGTGGGAACCGCAGCGCGCCACTCGCCCACCGCGCCGGCAACGTGATGCGCGTCATCAACGTGCCGTCGTCGCGCCACCACGCTTCGTCGTACTCGTCGGCCTGCTCGAGCGCGCGCGCCATCGCAGCCTCAGGCACGTCGGTCTCGAAGCGCTCCTGCCACGACTGGAAATAGTTCTGCGCCTTGAGCGGGTGCGCGGCGTCGAGGAAGCCGGTCTCGATCGACAGGCCGTCGCGCTCCAGCTTCGCGAGCAACTCACGGCTCAGCGCGGCTTCGACGGCGCGCGCAGCGTGCAGGAACACCCGGCCGCCCACGTCTGCGGGCTTGAGACAGCCGAAGAGCACCCAGCGCGGCGAGATGCGCCGGTACTGCACCTCGTTGTTGGGCAGCAGGTAGAGGTCGGGCGGGTAGAAATCCATCCGCCGCAGGCCGGGAGCGACCCACTTCTCTTGCGTCGCCGCGCTCGTGCGTCCACCGAGGGAGAACTGGAGGTCTTCACCGAAGCCGAGGCCGGGCATCACCGACTGGATGCCAGCGAGGTCGCGCAGGCCCGTATTCACCACGAAGAGCGCGCCGTGCTCGCGGAGCGCGTCACGCACTTCGTTCAGCCGTGACCGCACGTCGCCGCGGCCGTCAAACGTACGCGCGCTGAAGTGCTCGCCCCACATCGCTGAAGACAACGCACGCCAACGTTCGCGGATCACGCGGACAGAATAGGTCCAACTGACTTTTTCATGCAACCACTGACGTAGCGGCACGCCGAAAAGACAACGGACAGAGAGGAGTGACCTCTCTGCCCGATGGTGTGCCGTACCGGCTGAAGCTCTGGCCGCAGCGCGGGGCGTGACACCTACACGCCCACACCTCTTCGGAGGCCTACCTTACTAATAGGGGCTCCCAAGCCGTCCGCGCGGAGGCTAGATACTGAACCTGATGGTTCAGCATTTGCTCAGCGACCTCGACGCCTCCTTTGCGGCCCTCGCCGACGCGACCCGGCGCGGTGTGCTCGAGCACCTCGGGCGCGCCGACGCGTCGATCACCGAGCTGGCCGACAAGTTCGACATGACGCTGACGGGCATGAAGAAGCACGTCGGCGTGCTCGAGCAGGCGGGGCTGGTCACCACCGAGAAGATCGGTCGCGTGCGCACCTGCAGGCTCGGCGAGCGCCGCCTCGAAGACGAGACCGCGTGGCTCGAGCGCTACCGCCAACGCTGGGCCGCGCGCTTCGACGAGTTGGACACCGTGGTCGATGAACTCAAACGAAAGAGAACAACCGATGAACGCAAGAACCGCCGCTGAACGAACGTCTGATCGTGAGCTCGTCGTCACCAGAACCATCGATGCACCGGCAGACCTGGTGTTCGAAGCGTGGACCACGCCCGCGCTGTTCCAACGCTGGTGGGTACCGAAATCGTTCGGGCTGACGTTGCTGTCCTGCGAGCTCGACGTGCGCGTGGGCGGCACCTACCGCCTCGTGTTTCAGCACGGCGACGCGACCATGGCGTTCTTCGGCACGTACCGCGAAGTGACGCCGCCCTCGCGCCTGGTCTGGACCAACGACGAAGGCGACGCCGGCGAGACGATCACCACCGCCACCTTCGACGAGCGCGACGGCAAGACGCACATCACCGTGCGCGATCTCTACCCGTCGAAAGAAGTGCTCGACGCGGCGCTGGCCTCTGGTTCGACCGGCGCGCTGCCTGAGCAGCTCGAGCAGCTCGAGCTGCTGCTCCGCGAGCGGCGCTGAAAACACGAACGGCGGGCTCCACTGAAGGAACCCGCCGCGCGCGCTGCGAAACCTGAGGTCCGCTTACACCAGCTTGACGCCGGCGCGCTTGGCCGCTTCGACCAGCGTGGTGCCGAGCTCGGCCGGCGAGGCCGCCATCAGCATGCCCGCCGCGCCCATGGCCTTGATCTTCTCGGCCGCAGTGCCCTTGCCGCCCGAGATGATCGCGCCGGCGTGACCCATGCGCTTGCCGGGAGGCGCCGACACACCGGCGATGAAGCCAGCCATCGGCTTCTTCATGTTGGCCTTCACCCACTCGGCCGCTTCTTCTTCGGCGCTGCCGCCGATCTCGCCGATCATGATGACCGCGGCGGTCTCGGGGTCCTTGTTGAACATGTCGAGCACGTCGATGAAGTTGGTGCCGTGCACCGGGTCACCACCGATGCCGACGGCCGTCGACTGGCCGAAGCCGAGGTTGGTGATCTGGAACACCGCTTCGTAGGTCAGCGTGCCCGACTTCGACACGATGCCGACGTTGCCCGGCCGGTGAATGTGGCCCGGCATGATGCCGATCTTGCACTTCGCGCCGGGGGTGATGACGCCCGGGCAGTTCGGGCCGATGAGGCGCGACTTGCTGCCCTGCATGGCGCGCTTCACCTTCACCATGTCGTTCACCGGGATGCCTTCGGTGATGGTGATGATGAGCTCGATGCCCGCGTCGACCGCCTCGAGGATCGAGTCGGCGGCGAAGGGCGGCGGCACGAAGACCACCGACGTGTTCGCGCCCGCGTGCTTCACGGACTCAGCGACGGTGTTGAACACCGGCACCGTGTCTTCGAACTTCTGGCCGCCCTTCCCCGGCGTCACGCCCGCGACGATGTTGGTGCCGTACGCGAGGCACTGCTTGGCGTGGAAGCCACCAGCCGAGCCGGTGATGCCCTGCACGACGACCTTCGTGTCTTTGCCGATCAGAATGCTCATGACGTCTTTCCCTTACTTGATGGCGGCGACGGCCTTCTCAGCCGCCTGACGGAGGTTGTCGGCCGGCGTGATCGCCAGACCCGACTCCTGGAGGATCTTCTTGCCCAGCTCGACGTTGGTGCCTTCGAGGCGCACCACGAGCGGAATGGTCAGCTTCACTTCGCGCGCGGCGGCGACGACGCCTTCCGCGATGACATCGCACTTCATGATGCCGCCGAAGATGTTCACCAGCACCGCCTTCACCGCGGGGTCCTGGAGGATCAGCTTGAAGGCCGCCGTGACCTTTTCCTTGCTGGCGCCGCCGCCCACGTCGAGGAAGTTGGCCGGCGCGCCGCCGACGAGCTTGATGGTGTCCATCGTGGCCATCGCGAGGCCGGCGCCGTTCACCATGCAGCCGATGTTGCCCTCGAGGGCGATGTACGCGAGGTCGTGCTCCTTGGCCTGCGCTTCACGCGGGTCTTCTTCGGCCACGTCGCGCATCTCGACGATGTCCTTGTGACGGAAGAGCGCGTTGTCGTCGAAGTTGAACTTCGCGTCGCCCGCCACGATGTCGCCGTTCTTCAGCTTCACCAGCGGGTTGATCTCGACCAGCGACGCGTCGGTCTCGACGTACGCCGTGTAGAGCGACGAGCAGAACTTCACGAACTTGCCGACGGTGTCGCCGGTGAGGCCGAGGCCGAACGCCAGCTCGCGGCCCAGGTACGGCTGGAAGCCGGCCGCCGGGTCGACCGCCACGCGCAAGATCTTCTCGGGCGTGTCGTGGGCGACCTTCTCGATGTCCATGCCGCCTTCGGTCGAGGCCATGAACGTGATGCGGCCGGTCGCGCGATCGAGGGTCACGCTCAGGTAGAGCTCCTTCTCGATGTCGATGCCTTCCTCGATGTAGACCTTGTTGACCTTGGCGCCGTTGGGGCCGGTCTGAATGGTCTTGAGCGTGGTGCCCAGCAGCTTGCCGGCCCAGTCCTTCGCTTCGGCGGGGCTCTTGGCGATCTTCACGCCGTTGACGCCGTGCTCGTTGGTGCCCTTGCCGCGACCACCCGCGTGGATCTGCGACTTGACGGCGATGATCTTCGTGCCCAGCTCGGTCGCGGCCTTCTCGGCGTCGGCGGCGGTGGTGACCACGATGCCGCGCGGCACGGGGACGCCGTACTTCTTGAAGATCTGCTTGCCCTGATACTCGTGAATGTTCATTGCGCTCTTGGTTCCTTCGAGGGGGCCATGGAGAGAAACAGCGCGGCCGAAATAGTCGGAATCGCTGCACGTGTCTTGCACGAAGCCCAATCCTTCCCATAAGGCCCGCTCCCATGATCCGAATGTGGGGGATTGTGGTTCTGCTGGCCGTGACGGGCCTCGCTTGTGACTGCGGCAAGAAGCCTGCTGCGCCGACGCTGCTGAAGGAAGGCGAGCCCTGCGAGAACGACGATCGCTGCGAGACCGGGCTGTGCGACGGCGCGAACGGCGAGAACACCACGTGCGTGCGGCGCTGCGGCGACGTCTGCAAGACCGACGAGGTCTGCGTGCAGCTCACGCCCAACCGCTTCGCGTGTCAGCCCGACAAGCGGAAGCTGTGCGCGCCGTGCACCACCGACAGCGAGTGCCCCTACCCGTCTGATCACTGCATTCTGGTGAACAACGAGAACGTCTGCGGCCGCGACTGCGCGTTCGACCAGAACTGCCCGTCGGGCTACCGCTGCGTCAACGCGGTCGGCGTCGACGGCCAGTCGAAGATCCAGCAGTGCGTGCCCATCGTCGCCTCGTGCGCGTGCCTCGCGCGCGGTGACTTCATGCAGCAGTGCGACGTGTCGAACACGCTCGGCACCTGCTTCGGCGTGAAGGAATGCGACCTGGTGCTCAACGAGGTGGTCTGCAGCGCGCAGGAGCCCGTCGCCGAGTCGTGCAACGGCGTCGACGACGACTGCGACGGCACCATCGACGAAGGCCAGATGAACGACACCTGCGGCGTCGGCGAGTGCCAGCGCAGCATGAGCTCGTGCGTCGACGGCGGCACCGTGGTGTGCACGCCCGGCGATCCCGTCGCCGAGCTGTGCAACGGCAAGGACGACGACTGCGACGGCACCAACGACAACGGCTTCGATCTCACGGCCGACACCATGAACTGCGGCGCCTGCGGCAAAGTCTGCAACCTGCCGCACGCGACGTCTGACTGCGCCGCGAGCGCGTGCCGCGTGGTGACCTGCGAGGCCGGCTGGTCGAACTGCAACCTGATGGACCCCGACGGCTGCGAGTCGGACATCACGATGGACCCCAACAACTGCGGCGCCTGCAACAACACCTGCACGCGGCCCAACAGCACCGCGAGCTGCGTCAACTCGGCGTGTGAGTTCGCCTGCGCCCCGGGCTTCATCGATCTCAACAACGACCCGTCGGACGGCTGCGAGTACGCGTGCACCGTGACGTCGCTGACCGACCTCCCCGACCTCGCGTTCACCGACGCCAACTGCGACGGCATCGACGGCGAGCTGAGCAACGGCATCTTCGTCTCGCCCTCGGGCGTCGACTCGGCGGCCGGTACGCGCGCGGCGCCCAAGCAGACGATCGCGGCGGCGCTCACGGCGGCCACCAGCGAGAACAAGCGCGACATCTACATCGCGCACGGTACGTACACCGGGCCGCTCAACCTCACCGGCATCTTCTCGACGCTCAACGTGGCGGGCGGCTACCACCCGACGACGTGGCAGCGCGCGCAGAACCTCGCCGCCGAGATCAACGGAGGCAACCCGGCGCTCAACATCGACAGCTCGAACAACATGCTGGTGCAGCTGCTCAAGTTCCAGAGCGACAACGGCAACGCGGGCAACCCGTCGTCGTACGGCGCGAAGATCAGCGAGTCGATGGGCATCAGGCTGGAAGGCGTGGAGATCCGCTCGGGCAACGGGCTCGCGGGCGCAGCTGGCACTTCACCAGCGGCCGGCGCGAACGGTAGTCCGGGAGCTGGTGGGCAGCGTGGCTGCTTCAACGATCCGCGGTGGAGTCCGTTCAATACGTTGCCGGAGTGGACAGCCTGCAACACGGACCTGTGGCACGACTTCTGTTCAGGCGGCCTGCTGGGCGGCGCTGGCGGCTCAAGTTCATGTGGGTCGACCGGCGGAGCCGGCGGCTCGCCGAGCAGATACGCAACCCCGACCACTCCTACAGGACAGGCGGGAGCTGCCGGAGCCCCAAGCGGCGGCAGCGCCGGCACTGGCGTCACACCCGGCGCAATGCCCACGCCGGGAGGTGCGAACTTCGGCGGCCCAGGAGCACCTGGCAGCCCCGGATCCAATGGAAACGCAGCGAGCGTTGGGACGTTCACGGCCACGGGCTTCAACCGAGGCAGCGCGACGGCCGGCGACAGCGGAACGAACGGTCGCGGCGGTGGCGGCGGCGGCGGCGGCGCAGGCGGCATCGGATTCCTCATTCCGGGATTCACGGAACTGAACTGCTACTCGTACGGTTCTGCCGGTGGTGGTGGCGGCGCGGGCGGCTGCGGCGGCGGCGGTGGCGGCGCTGGGGGAAGCGGCGGCGCGTCTGTTGCGCTGTTCCTTGTGAATGCACAGGTCACAGGCCAAAGCGTGACGCTGCGGCCAGGCAACGGCGGCAACGGCGGTGCGGCCGGTCAGGGCGCTGCGGGTGGCTCCGGAGGCACGGGCGGCCTGTCGGACTACCACTCACGCCAGTCCACCGCGACACGCGGGGGTGGGGGCGGCGCGGGCGGAGCCGGAGGTCGCGGCGGTCACGGCGGCGGCGGCGCGGGCGGCCCGGTGTACGGCGTCGTGAAGAGCGCCAGCTCCACGTGGACGCCCAACGGCGGCTCCGTGATGCTGGGCACGCCCGGCGCTGGCGGTACGTCGCCGGGCAACGCTGGCCCCACGGGAGCCAGCGCGATTCAGCTCACGTACTGATGAGCCCAGATTAGTGCGAGCGCAGATCGAAGCGTTGGGCTCGCGCTGACGTTGCACGCCTTCACCGAGCGCTCGGCCGCGGTGACGACCTCCCCGGCTGGGGCCCGGGCAAGGCGCTCGAGTACCTCGTCGTACGCGCGTTCGAGCTCGATGGCCTCCAGGTGCGCCGGCCCTTCACGGTGTCGGTCGGCACCGGCACGAGCGAGCAGATTGACGGAGCCGTCGTCCTGCGGAGCACGAAGTTCCTCATCGAGGCGAAGTCAGGAGCCTCAAACCCTGTGGACTTCACGCCGATCGGCAAACTGCACGCGCAGCTGTCCCGCAGGCCACCCTCGACGATGGGAATCGTCGTCGCGCTCCACGGCTTCACGCCGGCCGCGATCGAGCTGGCGAACATGACCGGCCCTCGCGTGCTGCTCTGGCACACACGTGATCTCGAGTTGGCGTTGTCCAGGCAGGGGCGGATGAAACGGGTGCTGGAACTGAAGTATGACCACGCCGAGGAACACGGGGCTCGCCGACTACTCGGGTGAGCAGTTGGAGGTCGTGCTGCGATGAAGCCGTTGGTCATCACGATGAACCCAATCGTCCCGGCGCGGCTGCGGGCTGCGTTGGAGCGACTCGACGAGCACGTCGTGGCTCACGCCAAGATCGTTTCGGTGGGCAACCTCGGAGAGGCGTACTCGAGCGCGCGAAGTGCGTTGATCGTTGGTGGTCGGCCCGTCGTGCTCGTGCTCGCGCGCGCTAGCGTCGACGCTGCGACCGAGGCGATCTTTCGTCGCGGGCTCGGTTCAATCGCGCAGCCGGCCTACTGGGAGCTCTGCATCGTCACGCCTGAGTTGACCGTGGCGACCAATGCGCCTCGCAAGAAGACGAAGCGACGTGCATCAATCGGCGCTTCACTGCAGTCCGTCGTCGACTTCGTGGTCCGCTGGAATCGAGTCAGCGATCCCGACGACGCGGCAGTCGCGGCGCTGCAGTAGTGCCCGGTCAGGCCGCATCGCAAGCGCGCGTCGAAGCCCACGCTCCCGTGGCGCAAATCGGCAGCGCACCGGAAAACGTGAAACCGGCCCCGAGCAGGGCTCGCAGCGAGCTGCTACCGCGTCACGACGAGCGGGTGTGGCGGTCGAGACAACGGTTGCGGATGCACCTGACGGGGTCGAACGGTTCCGTGGGGGAAGCGCGTTTCCCGAAAGGTCTCGTTTGCGCAGCGTGGTGCGGGTTCGAGCCCCGCCGGGAGCTTCAGGCCACCGCTGTCGACACCGCACGGCCGCCCGTGCGGCGCAGCGCCACCACCACGCTGATCACCTGAAACGCGCCCGCAGCGACGAAGACGGCGACGTACGCGGGCCCGCGTTCCCACCCAGCCGACAGCAGCAGGCTCGACAACCCGCCCGCGAGCGCCGAGCCGAGGAACATGCCCAGCGTGCCCGACGCGTTGAGCACCGCCATCGCCGACGCGCGCGCGTTGTCAGGCACCGCGCTCGCCGCGAGCCCCAGCGACGGCCCGTAGATCGCCGCCGACGCGAGGCCCGCGATCGAGCAGACGACCACGATCAACCCGACCGGCGTCACGCCCAGCACCAGGTACGACAGCGCGTAGAGCCCGGCGCCGACCGCCACCAACTTCCAGCGGTCGACCTTGTCGCCCAGCCGCGCCATCGGCCACGTGCCCAGCGCGAAGATCATCAAGAACGCCGAGAACCAGCCGTTCACCTTCGAGTCGGGCACGCCCAGCACGTGGTGCCCGTAGAGCTGCAGCGGCACGATGAACGCGCCCACCGCGAAGCGCTCGAGCGCCACCACGATGGTCGGCCCACGCAGCGCCGGCACGTCGAACATGAGCGACTTGAAGGTCACCTTCGATTGCTCGGCGTCGGTCGTCTTCGGCAAGACGAACAGCGCGATGAGGCCCGTCAGCACGCCGCTCACGCCGCCCACCCAGAGCGGCAACGAAGGCGACGACTTCGCCAACACCGCGCCCAGCGGAATACCCACGAGGATCGACAGCACCACCGCGCAGCCCACCACGCCCATCGCCGCCGACGACTTCGACTGCCGGCGAATGGTGCCCATCAAGATGGACACCGCCGCGATGTAGACGGAGCCCTGCACGAAGCGCAGCGCCAGCAAGACCGGCCACGGCGGGTTGACCGTCACCGCCAGCAGCAGCGCGCCCGCCAGCATCGCCGACACGCCCGCCACCACGCGCCGCTTGCCGAGCCGCTCGGCGCGCACCGCCAACACAGGGCCGCCCGCCACCGCGCCCAGCAGGTTGACGGCGAGGAACGCGTGCATCAGCCACTCGCGCCCGGGCCAGTGCGCGGTGACGAAGCTGCGCACCACGGGGATGACGATGGTCTCGGGCAACATGGCCCCGAACACGAGCAACGCGCCGAACCACAGTCGGAGGGTGCTCTTCGTCCAGTGCGCGCTCACGGCGTTCGACACGCGGCTCACCTACCAGAACTCGCCGCGCGCAAACGCTGCGCGATGAAGATTGCTTGCTGCTCTCACGATTTTTCTTTTCTTCATCGGGGGTGGGCGGCAAATCCTGCGGTGGTCCCGCACCGGGTCGCCGCGTAAGAGAACCCCAGGTCAGGCACCACACTTCCCGAAGATGGAGTTGGAACGATGGCAGAAGCGATGGAACTGAAGCGCGACACGACAGGCCAGAGCCTGTTGGGGTCGCTCATGAAGTTCATGTCGAGCGCAGTCGGCTCGAAGGTGGTGATGGCGCTGACGGGGCTGGGGCTGTGGCTCTTCGTCACCGGGCACCTCGCCGGCAACCTCCTGGCCTTCGTGGGCCGCGACGCGTTCAACGGCTACGCGACGGCGCTCAAGAGCAACGCGCCGCTGCTGTGGGGCACCCGCCTCGCGCTGCTGATCGGCTTCCCGCTGCACATCTTCACGGCGATCCGCACGGTGCAGCTCAACCGCGCCGCGCGCCCGGTGCAGTACGCCTACGCCAACCGCGCGCCGGCCCGCACCGCCGCCAAGACGATGATGCTGTCGGGCGCCGTCGTGGCCTTCTACTTCCTGTACCACCTGGCCCACTTCACCTGGCACATCACGGGGCCGCAGCCGACCGCGCTGCTGCCTGACGGCCACTACGACGCGTACTCGATGCTGGTCATGGGCTTCCAGCAGCCGCTGATCGCCCTGCTCTACGTGGGCGCGCAGATCTTGCTCGCGGCGCACCTCTCGCACGGCATCTACAGCATCTCGCAGCACCTCGGCTTCTGGGGCCCCAAGTGGACGCCCTTCCTGAAGAACGCCGCGCTCGTCATCGGCTACGGCCTCTGCGCCGCCTTCGCCGCCATCCCGCTCTCTGTCCTCCTGGGGTTCATCAAGCCATGAAGCTCGAATCACGCATTCCCGAAGGCCCCATCGAGTCGAAGTGGACGCGCCACAAGATGGCGCTGCCGCTCATCAACCCGGCCAACAAGCGCAAGTTCAAGATCATCGTGGTCGGCACCGGCCTCGCTGGCGGCTCTGCGGCGGCGACGCTGTCGGAGCTCGGCTACCAGGTCGACGCGTTCTGCTTCCAGGACTCGCCGCGCCGCGCCCACTCGATCGCCGCGCAGGGCGGCATCAACGCCGCGAAGAACTACCAGAACGACGGCGACTCGATCCGCCGGCTCGCCTACGACACCGTCAAGGGCGGCGACTTCCGCGCGCGTGAAGCCAACGTGCACCGCCTCGCCGAGGTGTCGGTCAACATCATCGATCAGTGCGTCGCGCAGGGCGTGCCCTTCGCGCGTGAGTACGGCGGTCACCTCGCCAACCGCAGCTTCGGCGGCGCGCAGGTCTCGCGCACGTTCTACGCCCGCGGCCAGACCGGTCAGCAGCTGCTCATCGGCGCGTACCAGGCGCTCGAGAAGCAGGTGAACGCCGGCAGCGTCAAGATGCACACCCGCCACGAGATGATGGAGCTCGTGCTCGTCAACGGCCACGCGCGCGGCATCATCACGCGCGACATGGTGAGCGGGAAGCTGGAGGCCTGGGCCGCCGACGCGGTGGTGCTCGCCACCGGCGGCTACGGCAACGTCTTCTTCCTGTCGACCAACGCCAAGGGCTGCAACGTCACCGCCAACTGGCGCGCGGCGCGCAAGGGCGCTGGCTTCGCCAACCCCTGCTACACGCAGATTCACCCGACGTGCATTCCGCAGGCGGGCGACTACCAGTCGAAGCTGACGCTGATGTCCGAGTCGCTCCGCAACGACGGCCGCGTGTGGGTGCCCAAGAAGCAGGGCGACACGCGCGCGCCGCACCAGGTGCCAGAGGACGAGCGCGACTACTACCTCGAGCGCAAGTACCCCAGCTTCGGCAACCTCGCGCCGCGTGACATCGCCTCGCGCGCCGCCAAGGAGGCCTGCGACAAGGGCCTGGGCGTGGGCCCCGGCGGTCGCGGCGTCTACCTGGACTTCGCCGACAGCATCAAACGCCTCGGCAAGAAGGTCATCTCGGAGCGGTACGGCAACCTCTTCGACATGTACTCGACCATCACCGGTGAAGATCCCTACACCGTGCCGATGCGCATCTACCCCGCCGTGCACTACACGATGGGTGGCCTCTGGGTTGACTACAACCTGATGTCGAACCTGCCGGGCCTGCACGTCATCGGCGAAGCGAACTTCAGCGATCACGGCGCCAACCGGCTCGGCGCTTCGGCGCTCATGCAGGGCCTCGCCGACGGCTACTTCGTGTTGCCGTACACCATCGGCGCGTACCTCGCGACGGCCAAGCAGCCCAAGGTGACGACCGATCAGCCTGAGTTCAAGCAGGCGATGGCCGACGTCGCGGCGCGCACCACCAGGCTGCTCGGCATCAAGGGCAAGCGCACCGTCGACAGCTTCCACCGTCAGCTCGGCGCGATGATGTGGGAAAAGTGCGGCATGGCCCGCAACGAGAAGGGCCTCACCGAGCTGCTCCAGGAGATCCCCGCGCTGCGCCAGGAGTTCTGGGAGAACGTCAACGTGCCCGGCTCGGCTGAGTCGCTCAACGTGGCGCTCGAGAAGGCCGGCCGCGTGGCCGATTTCTTCGAGTTCGCCGAGGTCCTCGCGCTCGACGCGCTGGAGCGCAACGAGTCGTGCGGCGGCCACTACCGCGAAGAGTGGGACGACGAGGGCGAAGCCAAGCGCGACGACTCGAAGTTCATGCACGTCGGCGTGTGGGAATGGCAGGGCGAGAACAAGAAGCCGCTGCGCCACCAGGAACCGCTCGTGTTCGAAGCGTTCAAGCCCTCTGTCCGGAGCTACAAGTAATGAGCAACGACACCATGAAGTTGAAGGTTCACGTCTGGCGCCAGCCCTCGAAGGATCAGCCGGGCGCGATGAAGGCGTACGACGTCGACAACGTGTCGCCGCACATGTCCTTCCTCGAGATGATGGACACGCTCAACGAGCAGATCCAGGCGAAGGGCGAAGAGCCCGTGGCCTTCGATCACGACTGCCGCGAGGGCATCTGCGGCATGTGCTCGATGGTGATCAACGGCCTGCCTCACGGCGGCCACCGCGGCGTGACCACGTGCCAGCTGCACATGCGCCACTTCAAGAACGGTGATGAGATCTTCGTCGAGCCGTGGCGCGCGAAGGCGTTCCCCGTGCTGCGCGACCTCGTCGTCGATCGCCAGGCGTTCGATCGCATCATCGCCAAGGGCGGCTACGTGTCCGTGAACACCGGCGGCGCGCCCGACGCCAACGCCTTGCCGATCCCCAAGAAGGAAGCGGACCTGGCGATGGACGCGGCCCAGTGCATCGGCTGCGGCGCCTGCGTGGCGGCCTGCAAGAACGCCTCGGCGATGCTGTTCGTCTCGGCCAAGGCCTCGCACCTCGCGCACCTGCCGCAGGGCCAGCCGGAGCGCCTCGACCGCGCGAAGAACATGGCCATGCAGATGGACGCCGAGGGCTTCGGCACGTGCACCAACCTCTCGCAGTGCGAGGCGGTGTGCCCGAAGGAGATCCCCGTGCGCGTGATCGCCGAGTTCAACGCCGACCTCATCAAGGGGCAGCTCAAGGGCGGCTGAGGCTGGCGCCTGGTGCTGCTCGCGGCATCAGGCGTCGCGCCGTGCGACACCGCGACGGGGTGTCCCTTTCATTCCGAAAGGCGGCCTCACGTGAATGCGCTGACTTCGAGCGGCGCGGCGCTCGGTGCGCTTCGTGCAATCGAGCACCGCGTGGCTGAAGCAGAGCTGGTCTTCTCTCAGACGGTCGAAGGGTTGCTCCGGGCCCTGGGGCCCGTGACCACTGCGGGCAAGGCGAAGCTGCGCAGCGTCGGCGTCGACATCGAACGCCCGCTCGAGCCCGCGTACCCGGTCGATCAGTACGTGCAGCTGCAGCAGACCGCGGTGGAGCTGTTCGCGCCCGACGTGCCCTTCTCGCTCGGCATCGAGACGCTGGGCCGCCGCTTCGTCGATGCCTACGGCGAGACCATCGTCGGCAAGGCGGTGCTGCTGGGCATGAAGCTGCTGGGCCCGAAGCGCACGCTGGAGCGGCTCACGCGCACGCTGGCCACCGGCGCGACGTTCTTCCAGACGTCGCTGACCGAGGTGGAGCCAGGCGTGTTTCATCTCTTCATCAACCGCGTCACCTGGCCGGGCTGGTACCTGGGCCTCGTGCGTCGCGGGCTCGAGCACGCGGGCGCGAAAGACGTCGAGATCAAGGTGCTGCAGCACGAGGGCGCAGGCCGCGGCCTCACCATCGAAGTGCGCTGGCGGTGATCACCCCTCGCTCGCGCGCGTGAGAAACGCCGCGAACTCGGGCCACACGCGCGCCACCTGCGACACCCCGGTCTCGCCCAGCAACGTCACCACGTCGACCGGCGCCTGGCTTTGGCTGGCCCAGACGTCGATGGCGGCGTGAAGCGGCGCGAACGACGCGTCGGTGGTCGCCCCGCTCGCCAGCACGGTCTCTACGGCCGGCCAGTCACTCGTGCGCGCGGCGCGGATCAGATCTGCGGTGCCCAGCAGCGCAGCGGGCACCTGCCACCGCGCGGCGCGGCGGCGCGCGTCGTCCCCAGAGCCTGCGAGCTCCGCGGCAACGACGCCCAGGGCGAGCACGTGATGCTCGGCCTCGCGATCGATCACCGTCGAGCGCGCCGAGCGCAGCGCGGCTTCAGCGTCGGGCAAGCGCCACAACACGAGCGCCGTCAACGCGCGCTGCACATCGAACCACGGCTCGCCCGGCCAACGACGCCCCGAGCGACCAGCCGCGGTGAACGCCTCGAGCATGCGGCGCTGCGCCAGCAGCGAGAACACCAGCTCGCGTTCCCGCGAACGCTCGCGCACCGCGACACGCACGTTCACGATCAACAACACCGGCACCGCGACGAGGACCACCGCGGTGAAGGCGTCGAGACTGGCGCCGGGGGCGAACGCTTCCAACGCCGCGTTTCCGCCGATCAGCAGCCAGAGCGCGAAGAAGCACCCCAGCACGCCCCGCTTGAACGCGAGGCTCACGAAGCGCTGGGCAGCTCCGGCGACGACGTCGCGGGCGTGGGCTTCTTGCCCTGCAGCCGCTGCAGCGTCGCGAGGCTCTCGTCGACGTGCTTGCCGATGCGCGCCTCGTGGTTCAACACCGCGCGCACCACGCCTTCGGGGTCGATGATGAACGTCACGCGCCGCACGAACTTGAGGAAGGGCCAGAACACGTCGAACTGCCGCGCGATGCTGCCGTCGTGATCGGCCACCATCGGGTACTGGGCGGCCACCTTCTCGGCGAACTCGCACTGCGTCTGGTGATCGTCGGTCGACACGCCGATGACCTCGGCGCCGAGCGCCTTCAGCTCGGGGTACGCGTCGCTGAACTGCTTCGACTCGCGCGTGCAGCCGGGCGTGAAGGCCTTGGGAAAGAAGAACAGCACCACGTACTTGCCGCGGAGCGCGCTCAACTTCACCACCTCACCCGTCGTCGCCTTGGCGGAGAAGTCCGGCACCGCCTCGTTGAGCTTGATCATGGAGCGATGAGTTACTGCGCGGGCGCGCTGACTGGCAACTGTTGGCCAAGCGGTGAAACGCGACCGTTCCCTGCTGGAGTTCGCGGTCACGGCGCCGACAGCGCTCACCAACCTCGCTGGCAGCGCGCGGCCCGCTGCGGTAATGCGACCGTCGTTCGTTCCCTCTCATCAAAGGAATCCGCTGTGCGCATCATCGTCACCGGCTCGCTCGCTTACGACTACATCATGAACTTCCCGGGCAAGTTCTCGGACCACATCCTCCCGGACAAGGTCCACATGCTCACCGTCAGCTTCCTCGTCGACTCGATGAAGAAGATGCGCGGCGGCACCGCCGGCAACATCGCGTACACGCTGGCGCTGCTGGGCGCGAAGACCGCCGTGGTCTCGGCCGCCGGCCAGGACTTCCGCGAGTACGCCGACTTCATGCAGGGCAAGGGCATCGACACGCGCGGCATCAACGTCGTGAACAACGAGTTCACCGCGTCGTGCTTCATCAACACCGATCAGGCCAACAACCAGATCGTGGCGTTCTACCCGGGCGCCGTGGTGCACGCGCGCGACGTCACCCTCGCCTCGCTGGGCCTCGAGAAGGGCGACTGGGTCATCATCTCGCCCACCGACCCCGAGTCGATGGCCCGCCACACCGCCGAGTGCAAGAAGGCCGGCGTCTCGTACATCTTCGACCCGGGCAAGCAGGTGCCGCGCCTCTCGAAGGAACAGATCCTCTCGGGGCTCGACGGCTGCGCCGCGTTCGTCGGCAACGACTACGAGTTCGGCATGATGGCCAAGGCCACCGGCCTGACCGAGCAGCAGCTCTTCGACATGGCGCCCATCACCGTGATGACGCGCGGCGCGGAAGGCTCGCGCATCCTCATCAAGGGCAAGCCCACGATCGAGATCCCCGTGGCGGCGCCCACGTCGGTCGTCGACCCCACGGGCGCGGGTGACGCGTACCTCGGCGCGCTGGCGTTCGGCTTCGCCAAGGGCCTGCCGCACGAGACGACGGGCCGCATCGCCGCGCTCGCCGCCACCTACGCCATCGAGCTGAAGGGCTGCCAGGAGCACACCTACTCGGTCGACGACTTCGCCCGCCGCTACCAGCAGGCGTTCGGCCAGAAGCTCGCGCTGTAAGCCAGCCGTTTTCTCAGCCGAAGCAGACCGACGCGCGATGACGGGCCTTCCCGTCTCGCGCGTTTCTGTTATTCGGCGCGCGCCATGACAGTTCCCAACGCGATCCGGGTTGGTGGAGAGATCGACGCCCACTGCGGCAAGTGCGAGCTGAACCTCGCGCACACCATCATCGCGATGGTGGGCACCAAGGTCATCAAGGTGAAGTGCAACACCTGCGACGGCGAGCACCAGTACCGCGGGGTGCAGCCGCTCGAGAAGCCCACGTCGTTCGCCGCGCCGCGGAAGTCCGCCACCGGCAGCGTCGCCCGCACGCCGCGCGCTGCGGTCGTGAAGATGACCTGGGAAGACCAGTTCGCCGGCAAGGACCTCGCCCGCGCGAAGAAGTACTCGCCGCGTGAGACCTTCGTGATGGACGACGTCATCGATCACCCGACGTTCGGCATCGGCCTCGTCATCGCCGTGCGCGTCGACAAGGTCGACGTGTCGTTCAAGGCCGACACCAAGACGCTCGTGCACGGCAAGGCGCCGCCGCCGCTGGCGAGCTGAACGTCACGGCGCCACGAACATCGGGTGCAGCTCACCCGTCGTGCGTGGGTCGACCGTCAGGTAGTTCAACGTCGGCGCCGTGCCGCTGTCGCACTTCACCTTGTTCGCCGGCACCGTCGGCGCGCCGTTGAAGGTCGACGCGTAGATGTTCACCACGGCGCCGGTGCAGTTCGAGAACCAGAACAAGCTGCCTTCTCCGAGCCCGCCGGTGTTTTCCAGCTGCGAGTCGACGACGTAGTGCGGCCCCGCGCGCCAGTAGCGGATGCCACGGTTGCCGCGCCCTTCCATCTTGAAGCGCACGAGCTGTGAGACCGCGGCTTTGTTGTCGATGGCGCCGTCGGCGTTCCAGTTCCTGATGGTGAGATCTTCGGCGTACAGCGCGGTGGACCCATCGAGCACCAGCCCGTCTTTGTTGGTCGTCGCGTAGCTCACCCAGTCGGGCCAGTTCGGTTCGATGACCACGGTCTTGAGGAACAGCGTGACGCCAGTGGCGTTCGCGGTCTGGATGCCGCCGCCGAACGCGTCGGGGCTCACGAGGTCGTGAATGGTGACGTCGACGAAGGCCGCGCGGCGATCGTCGGGCGCGACCTGCTCACGGAGATCCACCCCGTACTTCGCGCAGCAGAAGTCCGCGTCACGCAC
>CAYWON010000088.1:0-28823 GCA_964459885.1 uncultured Archangium sp. | reverse complement strand
CACGCGCGTCACCGCAACAAGCTCAAGAGCGGCCACCTGCACGGCAACCGCTTCATCATCACCCTGCGCGGCGTCACCGACGCTGGCGCGGCGCGGGCCTCGCTCGAGCAGCTCGTGAAGCTGGGCGTGCCCAACTATTTCGGCGAGCAGCGCTTCGGCCTCGGCGGCGACAACGCGGTCAAGGGCAAGCAGCTGCTGCTGGCCGGCGGCCGGCATCGCGATCGCTTCGAGCGGAAGCTGTTCCTCTCGGCGTACCAGTCAGAGCTCTTCAACCGCGTGCTGGCGCAGCGGCTGACCGCTGGCACCTACGCCACGGCGCTGGTGGGCGACGTCTTGAAGAAGGTGCCCACGGGCGGCGAGTTCCTCTGCGCCGACGTGACGGCAGATCAACCGCGCGTCGAGCGCTTCGAGGTCAGCCCCACCGGCCCGTTGTTCGGCCCGGAGATGCGCCGGCCGGAAGGCGACGTCGACGCGCTCGAGTCAGCCGTGCTGGTCGATGAAGGCATCGAGCGCAGCCTGTTTGAGAAAGGTGGCGGCGAGACGCTGGGCGCGAGACGCACGCTGCGGGTGCCCGTCGCGCTGGAAGACGTCCGCGAGACCGGCGACGCGCTGACGCTGCGCTTCACCCTGCCCGCTGGCAGCTACGCGACGGTGCTGCTGCGCGAGCTGCTCAAGGGCTGAGACTCACTCCAGCAGCTTCTGGTTCAGGTACAGCGCGGCCTGGTGCGCGAGGTACGCCAGCACGCCGACCTCATGCTCGAGGAACTGCGGGCCGCCCTTGCGGTTGATGAGCTGCACGCAGCCGAACGAGTGGCCGTGCGTCATCATCGGCGCGCACAGCAGCGACTTGGTCGCGTAGCCGATGCGCTCGCCGACGTCGGCGTAGAAGCGCGGGTCCTTCTCGACGTCGCTGACAGCCACCGACACCCCTTCCGCCGAGCAGAAGCCGGCGATGCCGGTGCCCGCGGGGATGCTGAGGTTGGCGCGCATGATGTCCTTCGCCTTGGGGCCCCGCGCGGTGATGAACGTGAGGTCGCCGGTCGCGAGATCCGCGCGCAGCACCGACGCCGACTCGCACGGCACCTTCTCCATCGCGAGATCGAGCACGAACTCCATCGCCGCTTCGATGGTCTGCTTGCCGCCGATCTCCACCACGCGCAGGAAGATGTCCGCGAGGATGTCTTCGGTCTCCTGACGCTGGTTCTTCGCCGCGTTGGGCGTCGACTTGACGCGACCGATGCTGCCGGTCGGCGGCTTGACCGGCTGCACCAGCTCTTCGACGTCCTTGAGCTCGATGCGCGCCGACGAGCGGTGTTCACGGCGGGCGGGCGCGGGCGTCGGTGCGGCCGCCTTCGGCGCGGGCGCAGCGGGCTTCGGCGCCGGCTTGGGCGGCGACATCACCGGCGGCGGGCCACCCGGCAGCGTCTTGTTGAGATCGACCGGCGGCGCCGTGTCGGCGAGGTCGGCCGTCGAGGGCTTCGCCGCGGGCAACGGCCGCGAGCTCTTCACCGCTGGCAACCCGACGTCGGTCTTGGCTTCGGGGCGCTCGGCGCCCAGCGCGGGGGCCGCCGCAGGCGCGGGCTTGATCTGCGACGGGCGCTTCACCTGCGCCTTCGCGGCTTCCTCTTCCGTCAACTCGCGAATGCGGAACACCCGGCCCGACGCGGCTTCCGTCACGTGGATCGAGTTGTCTTCCTGGATGTCGACCATCACGTTCTGGCTGATGGCGCCCTGCTCGCCGAGCTTCTGGAGCCCTGCCTTGAGCGCCGCCATCCAGTTGTCCGCGCCGACCTTCAACGTCACGTTGAAGGCACTGCTGTCCGTCGCGGGGATGTGCACCTCGAACTTGGCCATGCGAACGACACTCCCATATTTCGTCCGAGCGCGGAATTTGTGTCTGCTAAGGAGCACGCATGCCCGAAGAGAAAGGCCTTGGCTCGAAGCTGCTCGGGCTGTTCGTCGAGGTGAAAGACGACGGCACGCCTGCTGATGGTTCTGAAGCGGTGACGCGCGACGACGGCGAGAAGAGCGCCGCGGAGCTGGTCGCCGAGCTCGCCGGTCAGAGCGCGCCTCGCAAGGCCGCCGGGCCGAGCGCCGCAGCACCGACGGCCGCGCCTGCGCCGAAGCTGAACATCCCCGCGCCGACGGGCCCGGTGACGCCGGCGCAGGTCGACTTCGACGCGGTCTTCAAGGGCGCCGGCATGGACACCGCCGAGCTCGATCGCGTGCGCAAAGCCGAAGAGCTGCTCAAGAGCCTGCCTGAGTCCACGCCGGTCGACGTGAAGCGGCAGATCGTCGAAGCGTCGCTCAAGGCGTTCGGCTTCGAGATCTCGAAGATCGTCGGCGCCGCGCAGAACCAGCTCAAGGCGCTCGACACCTACGTGCGCGTCAACGAGCAGCAGACCGCGAAGGCCATCACCGACGCGCAGGCGAAGATCGCGCAGCTGGAAGATCAGGTCATCTCGCTGCGCGCCGACATCACCAAGCGCACCGAGACGCTCGCTGGCGTGGGCGCCGCGGCCGAGGGTCGCAAGACCCAGGTCAACCAGGTGCTCGCGTTCTTCCACGTCGCGGCCGCTCCCGCCGCCAAGCCGTAATCCGCTGACCTTTCGTTCGTACAAGGGCCGACAAATGAAACTGACTCCGTTCGGAAAGCTGTTCATCGTGTTGGTGGCGCTGGGCGTCATCGGCTTCGTGGGCTTCAAGAAGTATGGCGATCAGCTCAAGAGCTGGTCGGGCGCGTCGACGGGCACCGGCGAAGGCAAGACGCCGACCGGCGGCGACGTCGGCAAGGACGACTTCGCGGCCATCAACGCCGGCATCAAAGACGCGCCGCGCGAAGGTGGCCTCAACGTCAACGGCGGCACCGACGTGGGCACGCAGGGCCTCAACCGCCCGCTGCGCGTCGGCATCAACACGTGGGCGGGTCACGCGCCCGGCATCGTCGCCAACGGCGGCCTCAAGCCCGGCTCGGCGGCCAGCCTCTACAAGAAGAAGTACGGCCTCGACGTCGAGTTCGTGTTGCTCGAAGACCCGAGCGCCAAGCTGGCGGCCTTCATCAAGGGCGACATCGACGTGATGTGGGACACCGTCGACTCGTACGCGCGTGAAGCGAGCGAGCTGAAGGAAAAGGGCCTCAAGGCGCGCGCCATCATCCAGGAAGACTGGAGCCGCGGCGGCGACGGCATCGTGTCGGTGAAGACCATCAAGTCGGTCGAAGATCTCAAGGGCAAGAAGATCGCCTCGACCAAGTACACGCCGTCGCACTGGCTGCTGCTCTTCCTGCTCTCGCAGTCGGGCCTCTCGCCGCAGGACCGCGCGGAGATCGAGAAGAACGTGGTGTTCACTGCCGAAGCGCCGCAGGCCGCCGCGATGTTCAAGGCTGGTCGGGTCGACGCCGCCGTCACGTGGGAACCGGACCTCTCGGGTGCCGTCGCCGCGAAGGAAGGCGAAGCGCACATCCTCGTCAGCACCACCGCGGCCACCAACGTCATCGCCGACACGCTCGTGGCACGTCAGCAGATCATCGACGAAGCGCCGGGCGCCATTCAGGGCTTCGTGGCGGGCTGGTTCGACGCCATCAGCGTGATGAAGGAAGACCCGCAGAGCACCAACCAGCTCATCGCCGACGCGCTCAAGCTGACGCCCGACGATGTGAGCGGCATGCTCTCGGGGCTCAAGCTGACCAGCTACGCCGACAACGCGCTGTTCTTCGGCCTGTCAGGGCCCAAGTCGTACTTCGACTCGCTGTTCAACGGCGCCTTCGTCATCTGGCGCAAGAAGGGCGTGGTCAACACGGTGGTCGACGCGCCGGACTTCCGTGACGCGCGCTTCGTCGCCGCGCTGGCGAAGGACTACGCGAGCCAGAAGGTCGAAGAGTCGTTCGCGTTCAAGGACAAGCCGAAGGTCAGCGACCGCGCCATCGTGAACAAGAGCCTGTCGATTCACTTCACGACGGGCAGCGATGAGATCATGCCGGGCAGCTACTTCACGCTCGACTCGCTCGGCGAGACGATGCTTGCGTTCGGCAACACGTACCTCCAGGTCGAAGGCAACACCGACTCGCGCGGCAACGAGACCACCAACAAGTCGCTCTCGGCGCGCCGCGCGGGCTCCGTGAAGGAGTACCTGGTGAAGAACTTCAACCTCGACCCCAAGCGCTTCGTGACCGTCGGGCAGGGCAGCGCCAACCCGGTGGCCGACAACACGACCGAAGATGGCCGCGCCTTGAACCGCCGCACGGACATCAAGGTCGTGCTCAATGCCCAGTGACGGCGGCGTGAAGCCGTCGCCGCGGCCCCGCGCGAAGCCGCCGGTGTGGGGCCTGCGGAGCACCATCGCTGCGGGCACCGGCCGCCTCGCGTCGATCGTCAGCATCCTGGTGCTCGTCGCCGCGTGGTGCGTGCTGAGCTACGTCGAGGTCGACCGCAACGGCCAGCCGACGCCGCTGGTGCCGCACTTCTTCCTGCCGGCGCCTGATCAGGTGCTCAAGAGCCTGTTCTACCTGACGTTCGAGAAGAACCTGCTCGGCGCCGTCGGCATCTCGGCGCTGCGCATCGTCAAGGCGTTCGGGCTCTCGCTGCTGGTCGCGCTGCCGCTGGGCATCGCCATGGGCAGCTTCGAGATCATCAACCGCGTCTTCGACCCCATCGTGGCGCCGATGCGGTACCTGCCCATCACCGCGTTCATCCCCCTGCTCATCCTCTGGTTCGGCATCGACGAGACCCAGAAGGTGGCGTTCCTGTTCCTCGGCACCGTCGTCTTCCTGCTGCCGGCGGTGGTCGACGCGATCCGCCTCGTGCCTGAAGAGCTGGTGCAGACGGCCTTCACGTTGGGGGCCACGAAGGCACAGGTCATCCGCACGGTGCTGATCCCCGCGGCGATGCCGCAGATCTTCGACGGCTTCCGCACCATGAACGCGATCGCGTGGACGTACATCATCCTCGCGGAGATCGTGAACGCGCAGAGCGGCATCGGCTACATCCTCCAGCTCGCGGCGCAGCACCTGAAGCCCGAGTGGAGCTTCGCCGGCATCCTCGTGGTGGGTGTCATCGGCCTGCTGACCGACCTCATCATTCGCGGCATCAACAGCCTGCTGTTCGGCTGGAGAGAGACCGATGTCTGACATCCCCAAGCTCGAGCTCAAGGACGTGTACATCTCGTACACCGACCGCAAGGGCCGCACGGTGCAGGCCGCGGAAGACGTCAACCTCACGCTCGCCAACAAGCCCGGCATCGGTGAGATGGCGGTGATCCTCGGGCCGTCAGGCTGCGGCAAGAGCACCATCTTGAAGGCCATCGCCGGACTGCTGACGCCCGACTCGGGCAGCGTGAAGATCGACGGCAAGCCGGTGGAAGGCACCGGGCGCGACCGCGGCATGGTGTTCCAGAGCTACACGTCGTTCGCGTGGCGCACCGTGTTGCAGAACGTCGAGTACGGCCTCGAGCTGCAGGGCGTGGCCAAAGACGAACGCCGCAAGCAGGCGCTGGCGATGATCGAGAAGGTCGGCCTCAAGGACTTCGCCGACGCCCTGCCGAAGCAGCTCTCGGGCGGCATGAAGCAGCGCGTGGCCATCGCCCGAACGCTGGTGAACAAGCCGCGCCTCATTTTGATGGACGAGCCCTTCGGCGCGCTCGACCCGCAGACGCGCTGGGGCATGCAGACCACGATGCTCGACGTGCTCAAGACCGAGGACAACACGGTGGTCTTCGTGACGCACGACGTGGCCGAGGCCGTGTACCTGGCCGACACCATCTTCGTGCTGTCGCACCGCCCTGCCCGCGTGCTGCACCGCATCGACGTGCCCACCTTCGAGAGCCGTGACGTGACGCTGAAGCAGAGCGCTGAGTTCAAGCGCGTCGAGAACCAGGTGCTGGAGCTGCTCCACTCGTCCAACGTGCAGGGCAACATCCGCGTGGGGCTCTGAAATGGCCGGCGAAGGTGGAGGCACGCCCAACTACCTGAAGGCGGCGTTCCTCAACGTCTACAACCTGTCGCTGCTGGGCGGCGCGGCCATGGCGTCGGCCCTCACCGGCGACTGGATGATCGCGCTCGGCGCGCTGGGCCTCGAGGCGCTGTGGCTGGTGACCGGCCCCGACTTGAAGCCCTTCCAGCGGGCGGTGCGTGAGAGCGCCCGCGCCGAGCGCGAGAAGGCCGACCGGGCCCGCGTCGACAAGCTGATGTCGGAGCTGCCGGAGCGCGAATGGCAGCGAGCCAAGGCCATCGACGAGCTGCGCCGGGAGATCGAGCGCGACGTGCAGCACAACCCGTCGTTCCAGGCGATCTTGCTGTCGACCGAGCTCGAGAAGCTCTCGCAGCTGCACATGAGCTTCGTGCGCCTCGCGTCGGCCTGCCGTCGCGCCGAGACGTACCTGCAGGCGGTCGACGTGCACGAGCTCCAGCGTCAGGTGAAGGCGCAGGAGCACATGCAGGAAAAGATGGCCGACGAGTCGGTGCGCCAGCTGGCCGGCAAGAACGCCGCGGTGCTCAAGAAGCGGCTCGAGACCATCAAGGAGATCGAGACCTTCCTCGCGCGCGCGCGCGGGCAGATGAACCTCATCGAGAACTCGATTCGCCTGTTGAGAGATCAGGCGCTCACCATGACGAGCCCCGATCAGCTCACCGAGCAGCTCGACGACCTGCTCACCGGCGTCGACGCCGTGCAGCAGTCGGTGAAAGACGCCGAGGCGCTCATCGGCGGCCGCATGGAGCCCATCGCGCCCATCGCCGCGCCTGACGCGCCCACCTCGGTGGCGGGCCGCATCAAGAACCTCGAGTAGCCGTCAGGGCGCGGTGCCCGTCGAGAACAAGCAGAGCAGGCCGGCCTGCCGCACGCGCGTGTCTTCCGCGCGGCGCGAATCGGCGCGGAGCTGTTCCCGCAGCCGATCCAGCACGCGCACCTCGCCGCCGTCGTAGAACCCCGCTCCTTTCGCGGCCTGCGTCGCCTCGCGCTCGGTGCGCTGCCGCAGCGCGCGCAGCGAGTCGTCGAGCTGCGCCACCAACGACGCGTCGGCGACAGCGCCTTCCCACGCGAGGTGCAGACAGTCGATGGCGGCGGCCTCGCACGACGCCACGTCAGCGCGCTGCACGAGCGCCGGTCGCTCACACCAGCCGCGCGCTGCGTCTTCGCCACCGCGCACGCGGTTGCCTTGAATCGAGTCGCCGACCCACGCCCCGACGGCGGCGCCCGCGAGCACCAGCACCGGCGCCAGCTTCGCCATCACGGGCATGCGCGACGCCCCGCCAGTCCACGCGCGGGCACCGGCCCGCAGCGCGATGACGAACGCGACCAGCGAGAGCACCGCGACCAGCACGCCGGCGACCCAGTCGCTGGTCTCAAGCGGCGGCCCACCACGCAGCGCCGCCAGCCCAAGCCACGGGAACGCGACCAGCAACGCCGCACAGGCGGGGAGCCCGACCACGAGCACCCCGATCACCCGAAGCCGGACCGCGAGCTCCACGGCTTACTGCTCGACGATGTTGAACTCTGTGCGGCGGTTCTCGGCCTTGCCGGCCGCCGTGGAGTTCGACGCGATGGGCTTGGTCTCACCGAAGCCCAGCGCTTCCATGCGACCGGGGTCGATGCCGCGCTTGAGCAGCGCCGCCATCACCGAGTCTGCGCGGCGCTGCGAGAGCTTGAGGTTCGACGCGTCATTGCCCACCGAGTCGGTGTGGCCTTCGATGCGCACCTTCTTGATCTGCGCGTTGTCCTTCAGCGCCAGCGCCACCTCGTCGAGGATCTGCTCGCTCTCCTTGCCGATGATCTTGTGGCTGCCGGTGGCGAACTTGATCTGCTTCTTGATCTCGATGCGGTCCTTGGTGACCGCGACCAGCGAGTACTTGCGCGGGCAGCCCTTGTTGTCGGCCGGGCCGGGGTCGTTCGGGCAGTCGTCGCGATCGTCCGGCACGCCGTCGCCGTCGTTGTCGAGATCGGGGCAGCCGTCTTCGTCCTGGAAGCCGTCCTTGTCTTCGGGCTCGTTGGGGCACTTGTCGACGTCGTCGTTGATGCCGTCGCCGTCCTTGTCGACGATGGGGCAGCCGAGGTTCTGCATCGGGCCCGCTTCGTTCGGGCACTTGTCTGCAGTGTCGAGGATGCCGTCGTTGTCGTTGTCGAGCTCAGGGCAGCCGTCTTCGTCCTGGAACTGATCGATGTCTTCGGGCTGATCGATGCAGCGGTCGACGGCGTCGACGATGCCGTCACCGTCGCGGTCCTTCGGCGCTTCGACAGGGCAGCCCTTGTTCTCGACGGGGCCGGGCAGCGACGGGCACTGGTCGTCCTTGTCGAGCACGCCGTCGCCGTCTTTGTCGGTCTCTTCGATCTTCACCACCAGCTGCGGCTGCTCGCGCACCACCACCTGCTTCGGCGCGCAGTCGCGTGAGAGCGCCACGGCCTTCTTGGCCATGCTCTCGGCTTCGGTGATGTGCTCCCAGGCGCGCTGCGAGTTGCCTTCGTCGAGCTCGCCCATCGCGAAGTCGAGGTTGGCTTCGGCCGAGGCGAGCTCACGCGGTGCACAGCGCAGCGCGTTGCTGCGGCGAGCGCGCTCGATGTCGGTCTTGATGATGTCGCCCTGCGCGCGAATCTGCGGGCCGCTGTGGCACGACGAGAAGATGGCGAGCGCCACGGGCACCCACACGAAGCGGTTCATCATGGAGCGGGCACCGGCGGCTCAGACTGGATGGACTCGTTGCGCTTGCCGACCTTGAGCGCGGTGTCGCGCGCGCGGGTCGCGAAATCGACGGCCTTCTTCGCGTAGTCGACGGCCTGCTCGAAGTCGGAGTAGCCGACCTCTTCCTTCGACTTGGCCATGTAGAGGTTCGCGGCCGTCCACTCATACGGCGCGAGCTTGTCGGCCTGAGCCGTCTTGGCGGCGCCCAGCATGGTCTCGGTGTCGATGAGGTACGCCGTCGACTGCACCGGCCCACAGCCTGACGCAGAGATGGACAGCGCCAGCAGCAGCCCGCGCCAAGCGTTCGCAGAAGGTCGCGACATCGTTGGTGAAGCTCCCACGCACGGGGGGGTCGGTCAATCTTTTGGGGAACTTGCGCTATGGTGGGTGCATGTCGAACAACAAGTTCGTGTCCGGTTCTTCGCCGTCGTTGCCAGGTGCGCGGCCGCGCGCGCAGGTGTCGTACGAAGGAGAGGACGAGTTCAGCGCGATGTCGCTGGATCCGTCGCGCCGACAGCAGCTCAAGAAGAAGCAGGAGCTGGCGCCGGCGGCCCCCGGAGAACGCGAGCAGGTGAAGGTTGACGAACTGAAGCCGACGAACGAACAAGGCATCGTCGGCCTCTTCAGAAAGATCTTCGCCAAATGAGTGAAAAAGCCATCAAGACCTACGAAGCGTTCTGGCCCTTCTACCTCCAGGAGCACTCGCTTCCGGCGACGCGTTGGTGGCACTTCATCGGCACCACCATCGCCGCGCTCAACCTGGTCTTCGCGGTGGTCTACCTCGCGCCGTCGTACATCTTGAGCGCGCTCCTCTCGGGCTACTTCTTCGCGTGGGTCAGCCACTTCTTCATCGAGAAGAACCGCCCTGCGACCTTCACCTACCCGGCCTGGAGCTTCATCTCAGACTGGAAGATGTGGGCGTTCATGGCGACCGGCAAGCTGGGCGCCGAGCTCGAGAAGCACGGCATCACGCCGCGCGTGCAGGCCGCGCCCAAGAGCGCCTGATCAGAACGAGCCGGACAGGCTGAACGCCGCGCCGCCCGAGACCGGGGCCACCGCCACGCGGGGCCCGTCGTCGGGAAACAGCGCCATCGTCAGCGCACCACCAATGATCGCCCCCACACCAGCGCCGATGAGCGTTGAGCCCACGGTGTTGCGGGTCTCGATGTCTGCCATCAACGCGCGGGCTTCGGCCTGCACCGCCGGCGCGGAGTCTGGCGGGAACTTGCCCCCATAGAATGCGAAGATGCTCGCAAGGCGCGTGGCGGGGTAGCGCTCCGGCTCGTGCTCGATGGTGTACGAACTCACGATGCTGAAGACACCCGCCAGCACGGCGGCCGCGCCGGTGCCGATGAGCGTGTAGCCGACGACGCGCTTGAGCGGCACAGGCGCTGCCGGCACAGAGACAGGCGCCACGGGCTCGCCGACCGGCGCCGGCGGCGGCGTCAGCACCGCGACCTCTTTCACCGTCTCTTTCGGCGTCTCCGCGGGCTTCTTCTCCGGCTCTTTTTCGACCGGAGCGGACTTCAAACCCGAGGGGGGTGGCGCTTGAGGCACGACCTGCGCGACCGGTGGCGGTGCATCGGGGCGGCGCACGCCGGCCTGCTCACGACCCGTGACGAGGAACGTGGCGAGGGCCGGCATAAGGTCAGGCGCCACGGCGCCGGTGCGCTCCTGACGCCCGCTGCCGACGTCGTAGAGCGCGCCCGACAGGTACGGCGGCGCGCCCGTCTTGCCGAGGTTGCGCAGCACGATGAGGCGCTCGGCCGACACCAGCTGCGCCAGCTTGATGGCCTCGTCGTCTTCGTTGACCGTCAAGCAGAGCGGCAGACGCCGCGAGACCGCGCCTTCAAAGGAAAGGTCGACTGACAACCGGTTGTCACGCGGCAGCTCGACGCGGTGGGGAAACGAAAGCGCGGCGCCGTTGAAGAGGGCCACGCGGTACGAGCCCGGCACCAGGTCGACCTTCAGCGGCGTGGTGCCCAACACCTGGCCGTCGACCGCGACGCTGGCCGCGGGCCCGCCGTCGACGCGCACCGAGAGCGTGGTCTTCCTGGCGCGGGTGACTTCCTTCTTCACGGCCTCAAAGGCCGCGATGGTGCTGGGCGAGTGGACCTCGGGGTCCAAGCGGGTCGTCGGGCTGATGCGGAGCACGCGACGAAACGAGTCCTGCATGTCCTTCGTGCGCTCGAGGTTCTTGAAGACCAGCGCCTGCAGCACCAGGGCGTTCTCGGTCACCTTCCAGGGCTTGGCGTCGGGCTCGGCGCGCTCCAGCTCGGTCAGGGCGCGGTCCAGCAGCTCAAGGGCGCGCTCGTTCTGACCGCCGTAGAACAGCGTCTTGGCCGAATCGACCTGCCGCTCGAGGTCCTGCACGCTGCGCGTGGGCCGGGGCCGCACGATGTCGAGCACCACGTCCTGTTCCATGACGTCGGCGCCGGCCAGCTTGCGCGTCGTGTCGCGAAAGTCCTTCGCGCCCGAAATGAGCGCCGCATCGCTGCAATCCCCGGCAGTGACGATCACGGTCTTCTGCCCCGCCCATGAAACGGCGGCCACCAACACCCACACACTCGCCAAACGCATATTGGACCCCACCCGGTTGAGTTTTAAGCTCCGTCGCCGTTTACCAAACTGAGCGCGAGCAGGGGAATGTTGGGTCCGGGAACGACCGTCGGTCGCTACGTCATCAAGAGCAAGCTGGCCGAAGGCGGCATGGCCGAGATCTTCCTCGCCAGCGCCGTCGGCCCCGAGGGCTTCTCGAAAGACGTCGTCATCAAGGTGGTGAAGAGCTTCCTCGCCGCCGACTCACAGTTCGTGCAGATGTTCATCGCCGAGGCGCGGCTCGCGTCGCGGCTGAACCACGCGAACGTCGTGCAGATCTTCGACTTCGGGAAGCACGGCGACTCGTACTACCTGGCGATGGAGTACGTGCGCGGCGCGTCGCTGTGGGATCTCCGCAAGCGTTGCCGCGAAGTGGGCACACCCTTCCCGCCCGTGCTGGCCGCCGACATCGTCGCGCAGACCGCGCGTGGCCTGCAGTACGCCCACACCATCAGCGAGAACGGCCAGCGCATGGGCGTCGTGCACCGCGACGTCACGCCGCACAACGTGCTGCTGTCGTTCGACGGTGCGGTGAAGCTGACCGACTTCGGCATCGCCAAGGCCACCACCACGCACACCGCGCCCGGCATGTTGAAGGGCAAGTTCGCGTACATGTCGCCCGAGCAATCGCGCGGGGAAAAGGTCGACGCGCGCACCGACATCTTCGCGCTCGGCATCGTGCTCTGGGAGCTGCTCACCGGCGGCCGGCTGTTCGACGGCGACTCGGACCTCGCGGTGCTGCGCGCCGTGCAGGACTCATTGATCCCGCCTCCGTCGCGCATGAACCCCGAGGTGCCGCAAGAGCTCTCGGACATCGTCATGAAGGCGCTGGCGCGGCCGCTCGACGAGCGGTTCCAGACGGCCTTCGAGCTGGACAAGGCGCTGGCCACGTGGGTGCTGCGCAACGCGAAGTCGGTCGACGACACGTCGACGTCGGCGTTCCTGCAGCAGATGTTCCGCGAGGAGTTCGAGCGGCCCGGTGACGAGACCATCAGACCGACCGGCACGCTGACGGACACCGACGCCGATGACTACGGCATCGGCAACACCGTCGCGCGGCCGGGCCTCAGCAAGACGAGCATGACCGCCACGCCCATCGGGCCTGCGCCGGCAGCGCCACCGCGCCGCGGCGTGATGGACGACGACGACGAGCCGGGCGCCTCGAAGGTGAAGACCGAAGAGTTCAAGGCCGCGCCGCCGCTCGCGCCCAAGTCGCGCACCGAGCAGATGCCGGCGCTGCGTCGCCCGTCGCGCCGCTTCGAGCCGCTGCCGATGCCCGAGCAGTCAGCGGCGGTCGTGGTGCAGCAAGAAGAGCCCAAGGTCGTGGTGCGCGACTCGGTGCGGCTGCCGCGACCGCCTCCGCAGGTTCGGGACCAGACGCACAGCAGTGGCGCGCGCATCACCGAGGCCGCCGAGCCCGAAGCGCCGTTGGTCGCGCCGAAGTCGAACACGCCGATGATCATCGCGCTCAGCGTCGTCATCGCGCTGCTGGCCGGCGGCGTGATGTTCGCCACGCGCGGCGATGACGCGAAGCCCGCCACCACCACTGCGGAAGACGTCACGCCACCGGCGCCGGTCGCGGTCAAGACGGAAGCCACGCCGCCGGTTAACACCGCGCCGTCGACACCCGAGCTTCCGAATCCAAAGACGCCCGAGCCTCAACCACCTGTTGTCGACAACACGAAGCCCGATGTCGACCCAGCGCCGCCCCCCCGAGTGGACCCAGAGGTGAAGCCGACGGTGCGGACGACGCCACCGCGCAAGCCGACGGGCACGCTGTCGGTCAAGGCCGCGCCGTACGCGACCGTTCAGTTCGCGGGCAAGAGCATCGAGGTCGAAGGCTTGAAGGCGCTGACCGCGCCTTCCGGCACCTACGACGTCACGTTCATCCACCCCAAGAAGAAGGAGAAGCAGCGCGTGACGGTGAAGCCGGGCGAGACCGTCAACCTCAGCTTCGACGCCAACTGATCATCACAGCCGCAGCCACTTCGGCGCGAACGGCACGTTCTTCGTCGTCGGGTCGTCGATGGCGAGGATGTATTCGGCGCGGCGGTTCTTCGCTTCGTCGGTCTCGTCGGGCGTGCTGACCAGCAGCGCCTCTTCACCAAAGCCCTCGAAGTAGATGGGAATGCGCACGCCCTTCTTCCGGAAGTACGCCCCGATGGCCTTCGCGCGATTGAGCGACAGCGCGCGGTTCGACGCGTTGGCGCCGACGGTGTCGGTGTGACCGGCGATGAACAGCTTGAGCGGCACGTATTGACCGACCTTCGAGGCGGCGTCCTGCACCTGCTTGAGCGACGCGTCGAGCTTGCTGGCTTCGTCGGGCAACACGTCCCACTTGCCTGACGCGAAGTTCACCTCTTCGTGCGGAATGTCGAGCCGCCACGGCGTGAGCTCGACGCCGTTGTAGACGCCCGACTTCGCGAACGCGCGCAGGTCGACGCGCAGCACCTTCGCCTTCGATTCGGGCCAGGTGACCTCGAGCTTCGTGCCCGCGGCCTCGCCGTTGAACGCGATGTCATCGTCCACGATGAACGCGCCGCTCTCGACCTGCACCTTCAGGTGCACCTTGGCGACGGGCTGGTTCAACGTGAACCGCAGCTTCCGGCCGTCGAGGTCGAAGTCCTTCTCCTTGTCGATGCTGAGCGACAGCGGGCCGACGAGCTCGGTCTCGAACTCCATCGGCATGCTGCCGGTGGTGCCGTTGGGCAGGTTGATGACGAGCTCGCCTGCCCACTTGGCGACGCCGTCGGGCTGCGAGAGCGGCAACGTGCGCGTGGTGCCGGGCTTGCCGCCGCCCTTCCATTCCTGCGGCTTGCCGCCGTCGCGCGAGAGCGTCAGCCGGAAGCCGGCGATGGGCTCGAGGATCTCGACGTGCACCGCGGGCGTGCCCTGGCCCTTCATGGCCTTGTTGGTCACCGACACGCTGACGGCGTCGGCGAAGGCGAGTGCGGGGAGCAAGGCGAGCAACGAAACGAGTCTCATGAAGTCACCAGGTCAGAAGGTCGAGCGCAGGCTCTGAGGGAGGACGATGCGGGTCAACCGTCGATTCATCTTGTTGGCGAAGGGCAGCTCGTTGGTCGCCAGCAGGTCGCCTTCGTTGGCCCACAGCAGCTCTGAGCTGAACGGGTCGTAGAGCTGCAGCGCGCGCGTCTTGCCCGACGTGTTGAGCTGCAGCAGCACGATGAAGCGGCGGTGGTCGCCCGGTTTGGGACCGATGGCGCAGGGCACGGGAATGCCGCGCGCGAGCGCTCCGAGGGCCGACGCGATGGCTTCCTGCATCGTGAGGCCACCGGGCACGTCGACGTCGTGCTCCTTCCACGAGACCTGCAGCGCGCGCGTGGCGTCACCGAGCAGCCCTTCGAGGAAGCGCGTGCCGTGCGTGCTGGCGGGCCCGTCGTCGCGCTTGGGCGGCGGCGGTCGGTTGGGCTGCAGATCGTTCCAGTCCAACGACGGTTTGACGCGAAGCCCCGGAGACTCGGCTTCGAAGGACTCGCTCGAGCGCTTGCGTGAGAGCACGGCGACGAGCGGGTCGACCATCGGTTCGGCGTCGAGCGACCGCACCTTCACCGCAGCGCGCGGCGGCGGCGTGAAGGCCGGTGACACGGCCTCGTTCGGCTCGATGGTGCCGCCCTTCAGCTCGAACGCGAAGAGCGGGTCGGCCTCGGCGCGGAGCAGCTGCGCGACGGTGTAGTCCTCCGGCGCGGCGTCGTGCAGCGTGCACGCCTCGTAGGCCTCTTCATCGCTCATGCCGCGCAGCTCGTCGGCGAACGCGTGCACCTCTGACGGCGTGTGGGCGGCTGCGACCGCGCGAAGAATCAGCTCACGCTGGAGGTCGGAGCCGGCGTCTTCGAGCAGCTCTTCGAACAACACCCGCGACGGCGGCGGCCATTGATCCAGCTGGTCCTGCGCCTCGTCGGAGATGGGGTAGCTCATCGCTTGAGCGACTCCGCGGCGCGGCGGACGGACGAGACGATGGCGGCGGTGAGCGCGAGCCGCTCGAAGTGCGCGATGAGCAGCGGCACGTCGGGCTCGACCTTCAGTCGCTTGGCCCAACGCACGAGCAGCGACGAGAGCGCTGGCGTGCCCGAGAAGCGGTTGGCGGCGAGCTGCGTCAGTCGCTGCGAGGCTTCGGACACGCGCACGCCCTGCAGGTCGCGCAAGCCCAACACCAGCTCGCTCAAGTGCTTCAGCGGCACCTGGGCGTTGCGCAGGTCGGTCAGCTCCTCGAGCAACACCTCGCCGTTGAACTCGCGGCTCGCGAACGGCGTCGAGGGTTGGAGCTTCGCCGGAGCCATGACGCCGCAGCGTAGCCGAGGGTACCGTGGAGCTCATGCACGACGTTCGCTTGGTGGGCGTGTTGTTGCTGGCCGCGTGCGCGACGCCGCGCGCGAGTGAGGTGATTCCGCTCGTGCCTGTGCCCGTGCCCGGCACGGTGAAGAACACGGTGCGGCTGACCGTGGTCGACGAGCGCGTTCCCAGCGCACCGCGCGCGGCGGAGGACGTGCTGTCGAACGACGTGGTGGCGCTCGTACAGAACCGGCTGGCGCTCGAGCTGGCGCGAAACGGCGTGCGCGTCGACGCCGCTGGTGACGCCGAGCTGCACGCCGCGATCTACGACTACCGCTACGAGTGGCACCGTCGCGGCGTCTTCGTGGACTACACCGCCGAAGCCTTCGCGCGCGTGCGACTCACCTTCACGCAGCACGCCACGGTGCAGTGGGGCCAGCTCGTCAGCGGCCACGCGAAGCAACAAGAGCGCGGTTGGGAACCGGTGGTGGTCGTCGCCGACCAGCTCGAGCGCGCGCTCGACGACGCGATGCGCGATGCCCAATGCCCACGAGCGAGGCCTCTTCACGGCCGTCGCCAACGCGCCGTCAGTACCCCACGACTGAGAAGCCCAGCTTCGCCGCGTCGGTGAAGAGCAGCTCGGCGTCGAGCAGCACCGTCTTGCCCGCCTCCACCGCCAGCACCGTCGCGCCCGCTTCGCGCATCACTTCCAGCGTCACCGGCCCGGCCGCAGGAAGGTCGAACCGGAGGTCCTGCGTGGGCTTGCAGCGCTTCACCACCACGCCGCCCGGCCCACCGAACTGTCCGGCGCGCCGCACGCAGGCGTCGGTGCCTTCGACGGCTTCCACCGCCAGCACGACGCCTTCCTTCACCACGACGGTCTGCCCGACATCGACGGCGCCCAGCGCGGCGGCGACCTCACGGCCCAGCTCGACGTCTCGGCGCTGCACGTCGGTCAGCTCAGGACCGGCCAGGTGCCCGCGCTGCGCGAGCACCGACTTCACGTAGTCGGTGGGCGCGACGATCTGCACGCCCTTGCTCTCGAAGTACCTGGCGACGCCGCGCAGCAGCTCGTCGTCGCGCAGCGCACGCAGCCCCGCAGCGATCTTCAGCATGCCCACGTCGGGCCGCGCCTGCGTCAGCGAGCGAATGCGCCCAACGCCGCCGGCCATCACGGCCTTCGACACGCCCTGCTTCTTGAACGCCGCCACGATGCCGTCGGCCTGACCGACCTTCACCCACTGCATCGTGGCGACTTGCGACGACAACGCCGCGTCGGCCTCACCTTCGAGCGCGACGACGTGCACCTCGAGGCCCTGGGCCTTCGCGGCCTGCGAGAACAAGAACGGCAACCGGCCGTTGCCCGCCAACAGCCCGATGCGCTCGCTCACCGCGTGATGCCGCGCTTGCTGGAAGAGATGAAGTCGAGCAGCACGGCGATCTCCGCGTGTTCGCCCATGCCTTCGCGCAGCTGCGAGAGCGCTTCGTTGAGGCCCATCTTCGAGCGGAAGAGCACGCGGTAGGCGTCCTTGATGCGGGCCTGCTGCTCGTCGGTGTAGCCGTGGCGCTTGAGGCCCACCTGGTTGATGCCCGCGAGCTCGGCGCGGTCACCCTGCACGGTGCAGTACGGCGGCACGTCCATCACCACGATGGAACCACCTGCGATGAACGCGTGGTCGCCGACGCGCGTGAACTGGTGCACGGCCGCGAGCGCGCCCATGTGCACCCAGTTGGCGATCTCCACGTGCCCGGCCAGCGTCGCCGAGTTGGGGAAGATGTTCCCATTGCCGATGACGCAGTCGTGCGCGACGTGCGTGTAGGCCATGAAGAGGTTCTGGTTGCCGATGCGCGTGATGCCGCCGCCGCCGACGGTGCCGGTGTGCAGCGTCGTGAACTCACGAATGGTGTTCTCGTCGCCGATGACGAGCTGCGTCTCTTCGCCGTGGTACTTGAGGTCTTGCGGCGCGGCGCCGACCGACGCGTGGTGGAAGATGCGGTTCTTCGCGCCGATGGTGGTCGCGCCTTCGATGACGGTGTGCGCGCCGACGATGGTGCCAGCGCCGATCTTCACCTTGCCGCCGATGATGGCGTACGGGCCGATCTCAGCCGTGGGGTCGATGACCGCGCCCGGCGCGATGATGGCCGTGGGGTGAACGCTCACGACGCGCTCTCTTTCGGCACTTCGTTCTTGTTGACGGCCATCGCCAGGAAATCGGCCTCGCAGACGACCGCGCCGTCGACCGTCGCCACGCCGCGCTGCTTCCACAGCTTGCCCTTGCCCTTGATGACCTCGGCGGTGAGCACCAGCTTGTCGCCGGGCACCACGGGCTTGCGGAACTTCGCGTTGTCGATGCTCATCAAATAGATGATGAGGTCGTCGGGGTTGAGGCCGGTGCTCTTGTACGCGAGCAGCGCGCAGGCCTGCGCCAGCGCTTCGAGCTGCAGCACGCCAGGCATCACCGGGTGACCGGGGAAGTGCCCGTTGAAGAACTCTTCATTGATGGTGACGTTCTTGTACGCGACCAGCTTCCTACCGACGTCAATCTCGGTGACGCGATCGACGAGCAAGAACGGGTAGCGGTGCGCGAGCAGCTTCTGGATGTCTTTCACGTCCATCATGGCGTCTTGTCCTTCTCCAGCGCGGCGAGGCGCTTCTCGAGGTCTTTGAGCTGCTTCTGCAGCTCGGGCAGCTTCATCTGCACTGCCGTCATGCGGAGGAACTCGCGGTTGGGCATCGCGGGCGTACCGAGGAACGTGGCGCCGTCGGGGATCTCGGTCATCACGCCGGCCTGCGCGCCGACCTTGGCGAGGTCGCCGATGCGCAGGTGGCCCGCGACGCCGACCTGCCCGGCCAGCACCACGCCCTGCCCCAGCTCCGTCGTGCCAGACAGCCCGACCTGCGCGCACAGAATCGACAGCTGCCCGACCGTCGAGTTGTGACCAACCTGCACCAGGTTGTCGATCTTGGTGCCGCTGCCGATGACGGTCTCGCCGGTGGTCGCGCGGTCGATGCACGCGCACGCGCCGATCTCCACGTCGTCGCCGACGCGCACGATGCCGGCCTGCGGAATCTTCACGTGCGCCGGCACCGACATGTCCAGCGCGAAGCCGAAGCCATCAGCGCCGATGACCGCGCTCGGGTGCACCAGACACCGCGCGCCGACCACGCAGGCGTCCATGACGCTGACGTTGGCCGACAACACGGTGCCCGCGCCGATGCTGGCGTTCTCACCGACGAAGACGCCGGGGTACAGCACCGCGCCCGCACCGATGACGGCGCCGGCGCTCACAGTGGCGAAGTCCATCACCGTCGCGCTGGCGTCGACCTTCGCGGTGGCGTGCACGCTGGCGCGCGTGCCGATGCCGGGCGTGTGCTGCTTCGGCGGGTGGAACGCCTGCGCCGCGCGCGCGAACGCGAGGTGCGGGTTCTTCACGTAGATGAAGCAGCGCTCGCCCCGCGGCGGCGCGTCGTCAGACACGAACACCACGCCGGCCTTCGAGGCCTCGAGCTGCGCCTTGTACTTCTTGTTTCCGTAGAACGACGCGTGCGACGCGGTGGCCTGCTCGAGCCCCGAGACTCCGGTGATGGAAACGGCGCCGTCACCTTCCAGACGGCCACCGACGAGGGCTGCGAGCTGCGCTGCGGTCTTCACTGCGTGGGCGCGTCCTTCGGCGCAGGCTTCTGGGCCGGGAGCTTGACGCCCTTCACCGGGTACTTCTCGTTGTAGGTGCGCACCAGCTCGTTGGTGATGTCCATGCTGGGCAGCGCGTACACGAGGCCCGAGTCGGTCTTCTCGAGCACCACCGAGAGGCCCTCACGCTGCGCGATGGACGCCACGATGGGGTCCATCTTGTCGAAGATCTTCTTGAGCTCGACGCGCTCCTTCTCGACGAACTCGACCTGCAACTTCTGGCCCTTCTCGCTCATCTGCATGAGGCGCTGCTGCAGCTCCTTCATCTTCTGAACGCGCACCTCTTCACTCATGGCCGACGCCTGGCGGTCCAACACCATGCTGTCTTCCCGGAGCTTCTTCTGCTCGCGCTCGAGCTCGGCCTTCTTGCCGTCGATCTCGGACTTGAGCTTGTTCTTGGCAGAGATGCCTTCACCCACCTCGGCCAGCGCGCGCTGGAGGTCGACGTAGCCGAGCTTCAGTTCTGCGAGCGCCGCGGTGGCGGTGATCAGCGTCAGGAGAATGGAGAGTCGTCGCATGGCAGAACCCCTTGGAAAAACGGGCGCACCCTACTATCAGCCTCCGCGTGGAAAAGCGCCGAATCCTCCTCATCGACGACAGCGAGATCACGCTGCAGATGGAGAAAGCAGTTCTCGAAGAGCGTGGCTACGAAGTGGCCGGCGCAGCCACGTTGATGGAGTTCGAGCGGCTGCTCGCGGAGTTCAAGCCGAACCTCATCCTCACCGACATTCACATGCCGGAAGCGACGGGCGCGGACATCTGCCGCACGCTGAAGAACGAGTACAACACGCAGGACATCCCCATCGTGTTGTTCAGCTCGCTCAACGACGTCGAGCTGGAGAAGCTGGCGTCGCAGGTCGGCGCCGACGGCTTCCTCTCGAAGTCGCACGGCCTGGAGGCCCTCGGTGAGAAGGTCGACGAGCTGGTGGAGAGCATCATCTGGTGAGGCGCTGACGCTGGCGCTGCTGCTCGCGGGCTGTTCGACGCGGGAAGTGCGGCCGGCCCCGGTGCCCACCCAACCGAAGCAGGTCACGGTCTTCTTCAGCACCGAGCTGCGCGGCTACATCACGCCGTGCGGCTGCAGCCAGAACATGCGCGGCGGCATCGCGCGGTCAGGCTGGGTCGTCGAAGAGGCGCGCAAAGAAGGTCACCCGGTGCACCTGGTGGCCGCCGGCGACGCGTTGTTCGGCGCGCCGGTCATTCCCGACGAAGCGGTCGCGCAGCAGGAACGGAAAGCGAAGGCGCTGGCGGCAGCGTGGAAACAGATGGGCCTCGACGTGCGCACCGTCGGCCCGCTCGACGACGCGCGCGGCGTGGACTTCCGGCGTTCACTCGGCTTGCCAGAGCTCGGCTTCGGCGACGTGAAGGTGATGGACGGCGTGGCCGTGGTGACGGCGCGCGACGTGGCGTCGGCGAACGCGGCGGCGGTGAAGGCGCGAGAGGCGGGCGCGAAGTTCGTGGCGGTGCTGGTGCCGACTTCTTTTGCCGAGCTGCTCAGGAGCTCGCTGGAAGCGAAGGGCATGGAGCTGCTCATCGCCACCGAGTCGGGCGGCGAGTTCGCAGCGGAAGAGAGCCGGTTCGTCGGCGGCGCGGTCAAGTTGGCGCAGCTGCAGAGCAAGGGGCGGTCGCTGCTGCGCATCGACGTCTACCTGCGTGACGACGGCGCGGTGGAGTGGCTCAAGGGCGACGACGAACGCGACCGTGAGCTGGCGGGCCTCGACGAGCGCATCGAGCTGCTGCGCGCGCAGGTGAACGAGCCGATGTTGAACGAGCAGATGCGCGCGCTGCGGGCCGGGAAGCTGGAAGAGATCATCCAACGGCGCGCGACGTTGGCGGCGACGCCGCTGCCGGTGCCCGAGAAGTCGAACGCCGCGACCGCCCGCCTCGTGCCGATTGAATCGTCGGTGCCGAGGTCTTCAGCGATCGCGGCGATTGAGACGGCCTACGACGCCGACGTCGGGAAGTTGAACCTCGCGTACGCGAAGGCCAACGGCGTCTCGTGCGAGCCGGCGACGAAAGAGAAGCCCGGCGTCGTCGGCAGCGCGACGTGCGTGGCGTGCCACGTCGAAGAAGGCAAGGTGTGGCAGCAGACGAAGCACCCGAGCGCGTACAAGGCCATCGCCGAGGTGGGGAAGCAGTACCACCTGGACTGCGTGAGCTGTCACGTGACGGGCTGGAAGCAACCGCAGGGCGTGTGCCGCATCGACGAGACCGCGGGCCGCGAAGAGGTGGGCTGTGAGTCGTGTCACGGCGGCGGCAGCGCGCACGTCGCGGCGCCGAAGAAGACGAACATCACGCGCGCGGTGACGGCGAACACGTGCGTCGGCTGCCACGACCGCGAGAACTCGCCGCACTTCGACTTCGATCAGTACATCGAGAAGATCCTCGGCCCGGGCCACGGCCGCTGACGTGTGAGGCCCCTCGCGCTGCTCGTCGGCCTGCTGGGTCTTCCGGCGCTCGCGCAGAGCGACGTGAAGATTCTCCCCGTGGGCGCGCCTGCGTACACGCCGGAGCTCGGCTTCCTCATCGCCGGCGGCGGCGCGATGCAGTGGAACGGCGACGCGAGGGTGCCGACGCTGCGGCGCTCGTCGCTGACCCTCATCGCCGGTGGCTCGACGCTGGGCGCGTTCCTGCTGCAGAGCCGCCTCAACACGTTTCTGCGGAACGACGAGACGCGCATCACCGCCAACATCGACGTGCGCGATCAACCCGATCACTACTTCGGCGTCGGCTTCCGAAACGGCTTCACGCGGCCCATCGGCGCTGACACCACGTTCCTGAGACGCACGTGGTGGAACATCGACCCCACGCTGCTCAAGCGCCTCACCGGCAAGCTCTACGCAGGCGTCGTGCTGCAGTTCTCGGGCAGCGTCGGTCGCGAGCTGAGCCCCGGCGTCGCGAACGACGTCGACTTCGCGCAGTTCGGCCCTTCCATCATCAACACCGGCGTCGGCCTCACGCTGCAGCTCGACACGCGCGACGTGCCGGTCAACGCGTACGAAGGCGTCTTCCTCGCCGCGACCTGGACCGGCTACGGCCCGGCGCTCGGCGCCAACACCGCCTTTCACGCCGTCAGCGTCGACTACCGGCACTACGTCACGCTGTTCCGTCGCGGCAGCACGCTGGCGTGGCAGGTGAAGTACCGCACCGCGCTCGGCGACGCGCCGTGGTCCGAGCTGAGCCAGGTCGGCACGCCGTTCGATCTGCGCGCGTACCGCTGGGGCCAGTACCGCGACCGCACCGGCCTCACCGCGGTGCTCGAGTACCGCTTCATGCTGCCGTTCGACCCGGAGTCGCTCTTCTCGCACCTCGGCCTCGCGGCCTGGGCCGGCGTGGGCGCGATGTCGCCGACGTTGCTGCCCGACTTCACCCAGGTGCTGCCGGCTGCGGGCGTTGGCGTGCGCGTCGAGCTGCTGCAGCGGGTCACCATCCGCGTCGACGTCGGCTTCGGCCGCGACTCGCGCGCGGTGTACTTCAACTTCCTCGAGGCATTCTAAAGCGGGTACCACCACGCGCGGCCATCGTTGGCCACGAAGCGGTAGTCCATGACGGCCGGCCAGAGCGGCACGACGCACTCGGCGTTCCAGCCATCGAGCTGCGCGCGCAGCCTGGCCACGTCGTCAGGTCGTGCAGCGCTCAGGTCTGTCGTCTCACCGGGGTCGCTCGCGAGGTCGAACAGCGCGTGGGCCTTCGCGAGGTCGTCGACGAGCAGCTTCAGGGAACCGCTGCGCACCGCGCGCGTGTAGCCGGCGCGCCAGAACAGCGCCTCGTGCGGCGTGCCCGACGCTTCGCCGCGCACGTAAGGCAACAGGTCCACGCCGTCGTAGCGACGGTCTTCCGGCAACGGCAGGCCCGTGGCGCTGGCGATGGTGCCGACCACGTCGACCGCGCTCACCGGCGCGTCGAACTTCGCGCCCGCGGGAATCTGCCCGGGCCAACGCATCGCGAAGGGCACGCGTACGCCGCCTTCGAAGAACGTGAACTTGCCGCCTTGCAGTGGCGCGTTGGTGGTCGCGTGCGTGTAGAGGGCAGCGCCGTTGTCGCTCATGAAGATGACGAGCGTGTCGTCGCGCAGGCCCTTCTCGTCGAGCGCGTTCAAGACGCGGCCCACCGACGTGTCGAGCGAGCGGATGAGCGCGAGGTAGGTCCGACGGATCGGGTCTTTCTCGTCAGGGAACGCGTCGAAGTCTTCCTGCTTCGCCTGAAACGGCGTGTGCGGGTTCTGGTACGGCAGGTAGAGGAAGAACGGTTCCTGCTGATGGCGGTCGATGAAGTCGATGGCCTCGTCGGTGAAGACGTCGGTGAGGTAGCGCGGCTCGTCGACGACCTGGTCGTTGCGCACCAGCGAGGCGATGCCCGAGCGGCCGCGGCCCCAGATGAAGCGGTCCGAGAACTCCGGCAGGTGCTGGTTGACGATGCCCTGCTGTTCCGGCGGCGATGCGTAGAGCGAGTACGCCTCGTAGAAGCCGGTGAACTCGTCGAAGCCGCGGTGCTGCGGCTGGAAGTCGCGGTTCCACCCGAGGTGCCACTTGCCGAACATGCCCGTCGCGTAGCCTGCGCGCTTGAGCAGCTCGGGCAACAGCAGCTCTGATTTCGGGATGCCCTGGCGTTCGATGTCTTCTTTGTCGGGCGACCGCGTCTCGAGCAACCGCCAGTCGTCGGTCGTCATGAACATGCGCGCGAAGAAAGCCTCGAGCCCCGACGACACGTAGCGATCGTGCGGCTGTGCTTCATGACCGAAGCGTTGTTGGTAGCGACCGGTGAGCAGGCTCGCGCGCGACGGCGAGCACAGCGCCGCGGTGACGTACCCCGCGCCGTAGCGCACGCCTTCGTTGGCGATGCGGTCGAGGTTGGGCGTCGCGACGCGGCCGCCCTCGTACATCGACGTGTCAGACACGCCGAGGTCGTCAGCGACGATGAGCACCACGTTCAGCTTCCGCTTCGGCGTCACCGGCGGCTGCGCCACCCACGCGTCGCGGCCCGACAGCATCGAGACGTCGGGCCGAATGCGGTACTGCTCGCCGCCAGTGGTGGCACACGCGCACAGCAGCAGGACCAATGAGACGCGCTTCATGGGCGGCCGCGGCGTGTACCACATCGTCTGGTGCGCGCTGGCGCTCGTCGCGTGCAGCAAGAAGCCGCCGCTGCAGGCGCGCTTCGAGTGCGGTGACTGCCACCGCGCGCAGGTCGAGGCGTGGAGTTCGTCGCATCACGCAGAGAGTCAGCGCGTGGCGGACGGCGGCTACGAGGGCCTGCCGGTGCGCTTCGTCATTGGTGTCGAGCCAGTGCAGCAACCCATCGTCGAGGTCGCGCCGGGGAAGTTCCAGGTCGCGCCGACGGCTCCGACGAGCCTCACCGGTGCAGTCGCCGACTGGCGCGGCCCTCGGTTCAACTGGAGCGGCAGCTGCGCGCCCTGTCACGCCACCGGCTTTCAGGTCGCGACCAACACGTGGCGCGCGCTGAACGTGGCGTGTGAGGCGTGCCACGTCGGCGTCGATGGACATCGCGCGTGGCTCGACGGCGGCGTGAGTGGGTCGGCCGGGTTCAGCGCGAGCCTCAAGCGTCGCAACGAGTTTCATTTCGTCGACGGCGGTGCCATCGCGCGCGCGGAAGAGCAGCACGCTGATTCGCAGACGATGGCGTGCGCGCAGTGTCATCAGCGACGCCGCGCGCTGATGGATGACGGCGCGCCGGTGACCGAGTTCTTCGACGCCTTCGAACCGGAGTTGATGCGCGCCGGCGCGTTTGAAGCGAACGGCGCCATGAAGGAAGAGGTCTTCGAGAGCGCGTCGTTCCTCATGAGCAAGATGCAGCGCGCCGGCGTGCGGTGTTCGCATTGTCACGAGCCGCACTCGGGGAAGCTGCGCGCGCAAGGGAACGCGGTGTGCGCCCAGTGTCATCGCAGCGAGGTGTTCGACGTCGTGGCGCACCGAGGGCAGCAGCAGTGTGTCGATTGCCACATGCCGAAGGTGACGTTCCTCGGTATCGACGAGCGACGAGACCATGCGTTCCTCGTGCCGGGGCGTCGCTGGCCGGCGTTCGAAGCGGCCTTCGCCGGCAACGCTGACGCGAACACGCAACTGCTTTCGGTCATTCGCGACACGACCGAGTCGTCTTTCAAGCGCGCGTCGGCGCTGGCGCTGTTGCACGCGCCGTTGACGCTCGAGGAAACGCAGACCGTCGCCGACGCGCTCGCGAGTGATGACGAGTGGCTCCGCTATGGCGCGGCGAGCGCGCTGCCGTCGGTGGCTGAGAAGGCCCGCGAGAAGCTGGCGAACTCAGCGCTTCAAGACGAGCGCCGTGCGATGCGCGTGAAGGCCGCGCGGGCGCTGCGTCGCGCGACGCCAGAATTGAAGACCGCCGAGGCCGCGAACGCGTTCAGCGGTGACTCATGGCTCAACCTGGGTTCGCTCGAGCACGACCCGAAGCGCGCCGCGTGGCTGTACCGGAAGGGGTTGGAGATCGACCCAGCGTTCGTGCCGCTGGCCATCAACCTCGCCGACGTCAGCAGCGATGAAGGGCCGCTGCGGGAGGCCGTGAAGCAGGACTCACCGTGGGTGAATGACGCGCGCTACGCGCTCGGGTTGGCGGCGTGGCGGCGCGGCGAGAAGCAGCAGGCGCTCGAGTGGCTGCGCGCGACGAAGGACGGCGGGGTGTACGAGCACTGTGTGGCGTGGGCGCTCGCAGAGAACGCGCTCACCGGCGCCGATGCAGGTTGTGGCCCCTCAGCCCAACCCGCTCCCCGCTAACGCAGTGATGCCGTCGATGACCGCCTGCCACGACGTGAAGTTGCGCGTGTACGTGACGCCTGCGTCGGTCGGTCCCGGCGGCGCGACGACGGGGAACGGTCGCAGCTCGTGTCCGCCGATGCGGTGCCGTTCCATGTTCAGCGCCTGCACGTACGCCTGCGGCTCCGCGGCGACGAAGCCCATCAACGAGAACAACGTCATGTTCAGCCGGTCCGGCGTGCCCGCAAGCTCGGGCCCGTCGACGAGCGTCTCAATCCACGGAGCGACGGCGGCTTCGCGGTCTGCCCGACGCGCCAGCCCGGCCCACACCACCACGTAGCCCTGCACCACCTGCACCCGCGCCGTCGCTTCATCAGCGCCCCACATCTTGGTGCGCATCGCCGCGTGCTCGTCAGCGTCAGCCGCGAACGGCCCACCCGCGGCCTGCCAGCGCGCGAACGTCTGCTCCAATTTCCAGCCCGGCTCGCGCGACGCGAACAGCACGTGCGTGAAGTGCATCGCCGCGCACTCCAGCTCTTCGGGGCTGCCCCACATGCGGCCCGTCTTCGTCATGCCGCGCAGCCGCTCGAGGATGTCCGCTTCGAGGCTCACAGCGTCACCACGTGCTCGTGCGCCACGCCTTCACGACACGCGCGCACCAACCCGGCGATGGAGCCCTTCCCCGTCACCAACATCGTCATCACGTCGATCACCAACACGGCCCTCTTCCCATCTGCCGAGACGATGGACGGGTTGAGCGACTCGTCTTCGCTCACGCTCATCCACCTCCACCCGTCGAGCTGCACCAATTGCTCACCCACGATGAAGGCCAGCGAGGTCACCTGACGCGCCTGCAGCGACGCGCCGCCGTTCTGTCTGAGGAACAGCAGCACCCGCTCCATCGCCGAGAGGATCTCCGTGGGCGCGAAGATGTCCTTCGCCCACTGCTGCAGCGCGCGCTCGGTGGCGAGCTGCAGTTCGCCCAGGTGCTTCGGTGAGAGCGGCGCGACGTGCACGGGAGCGCTGAACCCTACTTCTTCTTGCCCGCCACGACCTTCACCTGCGCGGTGGCGCCGTCGATCTTCACGAGCGGCTCTGCGCGACCGCCGAGGCACTTCGCCAGGAAGTCTTCAGCGCGCGCGTAGAAGTCGATGCGGTTCTCCGGTCGCGCGAAGCCGTGCCCTTCGTCCGGGTACACGACGTACGTCACCGGCAGGCCGTTCTTCTCCATCGCGGCGACGATCTGCTCGCTCTCGGCCACCTTCACGCGGGGATCGTTCGCGCCCTGGCCGATGAGCAACGGCGATTTGATCTTCGACGCCGAGAACAGCGGTGAGGCGCGCGTCATCAGCTCCTTGTCAGCGGCGTTGTCCGGGTCGCCCATGCGGCGGATCATCTGCGCCTTGAAGGCCGCCCAGTACGGCGGAATCGTCGAGAGCAGCGTGAAGAGGTTCGACGGCCCGACGATGTCGACGCCGCACTTGAAGGTGTCGGGCGTGAACGCGAGCCCCGCCAACGTCGCGTAGCCGCCGTAGCTGCCGCCCATGATGGCCACCTGCTTGCCGTCAGCGACGCCTTCCTTCACGGCCCACGCCACCGCGTCGATCAGGTCGTCGTGCATCGCGAGGCCCCACTGCCGGTTGCCCGCGTTGAGGAACTTCTTTCCGTAGCCGGTCGACGCGCGGAAGTTCACCTGCAGCACCGCGTAGCCCCGGTTCGCCAGCCACTGCGCCGACGAGTTGAAGCCCCACGTGTCGCGGCCCCACGGCCCGCCGTGCACCAGCAGCACCATCGGCAGGCCCTTCGACTTGCCGGGCGGCAGCGTCAGGTACGACGGCAACACGAGCCCATCGCGCGCGGTGATGTTGACCGGCTGCATCGTCGCCAACGACAGTCCTTCCAGCTTCGGCTGCGCGCTGAACAGCAGCGTCGCCTTCTTCGCCTTGCGGTCCCAGCTCCAGAAGCGCTGCGGGCCGACGTCGCGCGTCTCGCCGAGGATCCACCGCGTGTCGGCGGCGTCCATGCTCGCCACCCAGAAGTCGCCCTCCATCGCGGCGTCGAGCGCCTCGAGCTCGCTCTTCATCGACGGCTCGGTGGCGACCCACGACACGCGGCCGTTCACGTCGACCGAGGCCGCGCGCACGCCGTGGCGCGTCGGGTAGCCGATGACGCCGAGCACGTCGCTCTTGTCGCTGGCCAGCAGCACGCGCTCGGCGCCCGACTTGAGGCTCTTCTCGAGCAGCCGCGTGGTGTCCGAGTTGATGCTGCTCTTGATGACCACGCTCTTGCCGTCTTCGGTGAAGTCGACGAGGTCGAGCTCTTCTTCGAGGCCCACGGTGATGAACGGCTTCCACGGCGCCTTCACGCTGTCGCGCACGCGGAGCTCGGTGCCGCCTTCTTTCGTGGTCGCCGACGCCGCACGCACCTGCAGCTGCGCGTCGACGCCCCAGTCGTTCACGTCGCCGGGGTTCTGCGTGTCGAGGCTGACGGCGCCGGTGTCGAGCTGCACGCGGTACACGTCCATGTACTTGCGGTCGCGCGCGTTCATCGTCACCAGCAAGACGTTCGGCTGCTTCGACGACGTCGCGAGGATGCCCGCGCGCACGCCCTGCCACGGCGTGAGGTCTCTGACGTTCTTCGTCGCCAGCTCGACCTGGAACACGTGGAAGTTCTCGTCACCGTCGGCGTCCTGCCCGAAGAGGATCGACTTTGAGTCTTCCGACCACGCGTAGCCGCGGATGCCGCGCTTCTTGTCGGCGGTGACGACGGCGTCGTTCACCCACACCTGCAAGACGTTCTTGTCGTCAGGCGCGATGAACGCGAGCGACTTGCCGTCGGGCGAGACCGA
>CAYWON010000087.1:0-28860 GCA_964459885.1 uncultured Archangium sp. | reverse complement strand
CGCAGGCGACCTCCACCAGCCGTCGCGCCACCGCTTCCATGTCGACGTCGTGAAGAGCCTCGTCAGTCGCGCGCATCATTCGATTCGCGTGACTTACTTGTTGTTGCATGAAAGCAACAACGCTCCTTCTGGATGGTCCAGAAATCAACGACTTGCGTGGCGCATCCACTGGCACCGCAGCTGCAATCCGGTCCTGCAACCTCGAAGTCTACGAAAGCGCCTCCCATGAACGCCCTCCGCCTCTCGATGATTCTGCTGGCCGTCGCCCTCACCGCCTGTGGCCCTGCCGACGCGTACGTCGACGGCGTGGAAGACGCGTCGGGCGACATCTCGGCGGAGCTGGCCGCGTCGAGCCGCTTCGAGACGTTCAAGGGCAAGGACGGCGAGTACTACTTCCACCTCATCGCGGGGAACGGCGAGAAGGTGCTGCAGTCGCAGGGCTACGCGTCGCTGTCGGGCGCGAAGTCGGGCATCGACTCGGTGAAGACCAACGGCCTGAGCGCGACGCGCTACCTGGTTCGCGAGGCGGTCGATGGCTCGCACTACTTCGTGCTGACGGCGACCAACGGCCGCATCATCGGCCTCTCGGAGATGTACGCGTCGAAGGCGAACGCCGAGCGCGGCGCGACGACGGTGCAGTCGGTGCTGAAGGTCGTGACGGCGACGAGCCCCGCGGCGGCCGGTGACACGCGCTTCGAGTCGTTCAAGGGCCTCGATGGTCGCTACTACTTCCACCTGAAGGCGAACAACGGGCAGATCGTGCTGCAGTCGCAGAGCTACGCGTCGAAGTCGGGCGCGACCAGCGGCATCAACTCGGTGCGCAGCAACGGCGCGAACGCGGCCCGCTTCGAGGTGCGTGAGGCGCGCGATGGTCACTTCTACTTCGTGCTGAAGGCGGGCAACGGCCAGGTCATCGGCCTCTCGGAGATGTACGAGTCGAAGTCGAACGCCGAGCGCGGTGTGACGGCGGTCATCGGTCTCCTGGCCGACGCGAAGTAAGTCGGCAGCTCTCGGGAGTGACAGCGCGCTCGAGGTGCCAAAGGGGGCACTTCGAGCGCGTTGCTTTTGCGGGTGTCGGTGGTCTCAAGTCCGAGCGTCTGCCGGGAAGGAAGCGGGGCTGAAGATCTTGTCGGTGCCCGTTGCGGCGCAGGCCCTCGACTTCGAGCGAAGTGAGACCACGGCGTTCCGACGGGTGAGACGCACCACCGGTGGTGCAAACGACACGTCAGTTGGTCAGTTGCGTCGACTTCGCCACGAGGTTGCGGGGCCTGTGCGTGACGCGCACCACGCCGGCGGTCGTCGCATGCGGCCTTCATGGAGGCGGTGCCTTCGTTCTCTGAACCAGCACGTCGCCATCGAGCCCTCGGCACGGCGCGAGGTGAGCCCAACTGTCTGCGGGGATGGAGCGAAGGCGGTCATCCTCGCGGACAGAACGAGCGATCAACGCGGCGCGAGCAACTTCGACGACGCGCCGAAGTCGACCAGCTGCTCGCCGGTCAGCAGCGCACGGTGCCGCTTGCTCGCCACGCGGATGACGTCGTTGTGTTCCTTCGAGCGCGGCGACTTCGTGTTGAGCCGCGCGCGCACCACGCCCTTCGCGCCGCGGTGAATGAAGACGACCTCGCCGTCGCGTGACGCTGACTCCACGACGCCCACGTGGGTGAGCCCATCGTTGCGGCGACCGTCGCCGTTGCGGTCGTAGGTCTCGCGGAAGAACACGAGGTCTCCGGGCGCCGGCGTTCGAGTGTGCAGCGCGCCGACGCGCTTCGCCGTGCGGTGCATCGCGGTGACGCCGTTGTCGCCCGGCTTCCCATCGCTCATCAGGTCGACGCCAGCGGGCTCGTAGACGGCACGCGCCAGACCGGTGCAGTCGTCGGGCAACCACGGCGCTGCGCGCTTGAGCGGCACGCCCACCAACGCCCCAGCCCGAGCCGTCAGCACCGCGTTCCCAGGCGACGGCGCACGCGCGGTGATGAGCTCCATCGCTCCGTCGGTGACCGTGAAGGGTCGCTCCGGCACGACCGGCGCCGTCGCGCAGCCGACGAAGAGCAGCAGGCTGATCAACGCGGCGCGCACACCCGGTGAACGCCTCGGTTGCTCGGCTCATTCAACCCAGACCCCACCGCTCTTTTAGAAATGGCACGTGATTTGACGCGGTCATGACGCACCAATGACGCAGTACTTTCATGGCCTTACAGTCCATTAGACCCTCCCCGTCCGCCGGAAAGGAGGCGCCCACCGCTCTTTTAGATACGTCTGAAAGAGCGGTCGGCGCGCTTCGAGTCGGTCGCGAGCCCACTCAGGGGCGCATCAACATGTTGAAATTACTGCCTGCGCGCCACGAATGACGCGCGTCAAAACAAGGGCCATTTCTAAAAGAGCGGTCACCACCACGACGCGAGCAGACCCTGCAGCCCAGAAGGTACGCGCGAGGGGCCGCCCGGCGCGAGCACGCCGCCAAGAACCCCCACCCCCACCCACCTCCGGAGCCGGCCGCCCCACCTACACATCCACCAGCGCCTGTCGTACGAAGAGCGCCCTTGTAAGTATCGACACTTCCACCACAACTCGCCGCCGACCATCGTCGATACTCCGATCGCTTCTTCCCACGCCGCAACACTTCCGAAAGCTCGACCATGTCCCGCGTGAACTCCGGCTCTTCGTCGCTCAGCAACACCATCAAGCAGCTGCAGCGGCGCGCCGCCGAAGCGCAGAAGAAGCTGGCCGCCGCCGCCGCTGAGAAGAAGAAGGCCGCCGAGACCTCAAAGAAGGCGCTCGCGAAGCGGAAGGACCAGTTCCAACCCGGCAAGGCGACCTCGAAGCTGGTGAAGCACTACACCGGCGACAAGAAGAAGGACCTCGGCAGCCTCATCGGCGGCAAGGGCACGAGCACCATCAACCACGACGGCTCGCAGAAGACGTCGCTTGAGGCCAACGGCAAGAAGCAGTCGGTCACCACCGAGAAGTCGCTCGGCACCACGCGGCTCAAGTTCGAGTCGGAGTCGACCAGGAGAAACGGCAACATCACGACCAAGCACGGCTTCGAGGCCACGCGCGACGTCCTCGGGCGCCACTCGTCGTCGCAGTCGCGTGAGACCGCCGTGAAGAACGGCAACACCACCGAGACCAGCAGCCGCACCACCGCGACCGACTTCCTCGGCAACAAGACCATCACCAAGGCCAAGTCGACCGGCGTCGAAGACGGCAACACCACGACCACCAACGGCCTGAGCACCACCACCGGCGCGCTCGGCACCCGCCAGACCACCAACGAGAACAAGGTCGAGGTGAAGCACGGCGAGTCGTCGACGACGACCAGCACGCGCAAGTCGACGTCGGGCTCCGAGCTCAAGGTCGCCAGCGGCTTCGAAGCGAAGGACGGCAAGTTCACCATCAGCAACACCGCTGACTGGAAGTCCGGCAAGTCGGGCGAAATCGGCAAGCAGCGCGAGTGGAAGCTGAAGGACGCGAAGGAGAACGCCGGCGTCGGTGGCCAGGACAAGGCCAACAAGGCGCAGAAGGTCGGCGACGTGCTCGCCGAGGCGGGCCTCAAGACCACCGCGTTCCAGGGCGCCAAGTGGGACAGCGCCAACTTCAAGGAGCTCGAAGACGGCAACTTCGTCGGCACCAAGGTGGGCACCACCGGCGACTCGTCGGTCTCCATCGGCGCCAACGGCGTCGAGGCCAAGTACTCGCGCGCGGCCATCGCGGGCGCGTACGCGCAGAAGAGCGGCTCCGTCACCGGCGACCACGGCACCGCCTCGTACAAGGCTGACGCGCGCGTCGAAGCGAAGGCCTCGTTCGACGCGTCGGCCAAGCTGAACGCCAACGGCCTCGACGCGAAGGTCGGCGCCAAGGTCGGCGTGTCGGCCGAAGCCAGCATCAACGGCAAGCTCGAGACCAACGCCGTGAAGTTCGCCGGCGTCGACTTGAAGGCCGGCGTCGAAGGCAACGCGAAGGTCAGCGCCGAGCTCGCCGCTGAAGCGACCGGCACCGCGAAGATTACGCGCAGCCCGCCCACCGTGTTGCTCGAGGGCAAGGCTGGCGCGTCGGCCGTCGTGAAGGCCGAAGCCGACGTGAAGGTCTCCGCCGGCCCGTTCGCCGTGAAGGCCTCGGGCTACGCGAGCGCCGGCGCGGAGGCCACCGCCTCGGGCGTCATCGGCTACGAAGACGGCAAGCTGAAGCTGGGCGGCTCGCTCGGCGCGGCGCTCGGCGTGGGCCTCGGCGGCTCGGTGAACGTGGAGGTCGACGTCGCGCAGATCGGCGAGATGGCCACCAACACCGCGAAGGCCGCCGGCAAGGCCGTGCACGACGCCGCTGACGTCGACGGCGACGGCAAGCTGTCCATCAAGGACGTGGGCGCCGCCGCCAAGAAGGTCGACGCCGCCGTCACCACCGCCAAGAAGGCCGTCGCCACCACCGTCTACAAGGCCGCCAACGCTGGCTACAAAGCCGCGACGCAGGCCGCGAACACCGCCTACCGCGCCGCGAGCAAGGCCGCTTCCACCGCCGTGAAGACCGTCTCGAACGCGGCCTCGGCTGCAGCGAAGACCGTCAGCAACGTCGCCTCGTCGGCGGCCAAGACCGTCTCGAACGCCGCGTCGGCCGTGTCGAACGCCGCCTCGAGCGCCGTGTCGTCGGCCAAGTCGGCCGTGTCGAGCGCCGCGAGCAGCGTGAAGAGTTGGTTCGGCTGGTAAGGCCGTACCGCGTGGGCCAGACTTCGCGGCCCCATGGCACAGACTGAACTCTTCACGAAGGGCCTCGCCGAGCTGAAGGCGGGCCGCTACGCCGAGGCCAAGCGTCTCTTCACCGAGAACGAAGCGAAGCTGGGCACCACCGCCGCCACCCTGGCGCTGCTCAAGTCTGCTGAAGCCAACGCCGCCGCCGGCAAGGTCGACGTCGCGGCGAAAGAGTTTCAAGACGTCATCGAGCGCAACCCGGCCATCGCCGAGGGCTACCTGGGCCTCGCGCGCATCGCCATCTTCACCGGGCAGCTCGACGACGCGCGCACGCACGCCACCGCCGCCGTCAAGATGGCCCCGCAGAACCCCATGTCGTGGACGCTGCTGGGCCTGGTGCACGAAGCGAAGGGCGACGTCGCCGGCGCGATGCCCAACCTCGAGAAGGGCGCGCAGCTCGGCAACAACGTCTACCTCGCGCAGTACAACATGGGCCGCCTGCTGACCTCCGAGAAGAAGGCGGGTCAGGGCGTGGTGTTCCTGCTGCGCGCCACCGAGCTCGAGCCGAAGAACGCCGACGGGTGGATTGCGCTGGGCATCGCGCAGCACCAGCTCAAGCAGTTCGACAAGGCCATCTCGTCGCTGGAGCGCGCCACGAAGGCGGCGCCGAAGAACCCCGACCCGTGGGCCACCATGGCCGACCTGCAGTTCGGTCAGAAGCAGTTCAAGGCCGCGCGCGCCACGCTCGACGCCGCGCTGAGCGCCGTCGGCGACCACCCCGCGCTGCTCGAGAAGGCCATCGCCACCGCGATGATGTTGAACGACGCAGACGCCGCCGTGGCCTACGTGGAGCGCGAGCTGAACGTGGTGCCCGACTACGAGCAGGGCTGGCTCAACCTCGCGCACCTCTCACTGCTGACCGGCAACCTCGACCGCAGCGAAGAGGCCGCGCGCGAGCTGCTCAAGCTCGACCCACAGAACTGGGAAGCGTGGTTCCACCTCGGCAACCTGTACGACGCGGTGCCCGACGAAGCGAAGGCCGTCGACGCGTACAAGAAGTCGCTCGCCATCGCGCCCGACAACTGGCGCGTGCTGATGAACCTCGCCACCACCCTGCTGCAGGGCGACGGCAAGGCGAAGTGGGAAGAGGCGAAGAAGCTGCTCGAGAAGGCGCTGCCCGTGGCGCCCGCCGGTGACTTCCGCGTGAAGTACAACCTCGCGCTCGCGCACGTGCGCCTGGGTGACCGCGCCGCGGCCCTCGCGCTGGCGAAGGAGATTCAGCAGCACGCGCCGGCCAGCGACCCGATGGTCGCTGAAGCCAAGAAGCTCGAGAGCAACCTGCTCGAGAAGAACTGATCAGCGAATGGTGCCGAAGCCCGCGATGCGCGGGTCGCCCACGCGGTACTGCAAGCGGCGCACGGCGTCGCTCGAGTTGCCTTCGATGGTCTGCACCCAGAGCTGGCCGTTCTTCTTGAAGACCTTCTCGACGAGGCCGGTGTGCTCGGCGCTGCGGCCGCTGCCAGGGTTCCAGTCGAACATGATGACGTCGCCGGGCTTCGGGTGCTTCAGGTTCCACGTGCCGTTGTCTTTCAGCTTCTGCAGCAGCGCCGGCGTCCACGGCTCGTTCAGCTTCTTGCCGGCCTTCGTGTAGCAGTAGCTGACGAAGTCGGCGCACCACGGCTCCGGCGGCCGGCCGAAGAACTTCGAGAACGGGTTCCCGTTCGCGCCCTTCTCGTGGAAGCCCAGGTAGCGACGCGCGGTCTCGAGCACCTTGCTGCGGTAGTCGTTCTTCACGTCGCGCTTCATCTTCGCGAGCTGGTTGGTGCCGATGGCGCCGTCGCGCTCGAGCTTGTGCTTCTTCTCGTAAGCCTTCACCGCGGCGAGCGTCTTCTTGTCGAAGAGCCCGTCGATGCGCCCGGGGTTGAAGCCGAGCCGCTTGAGCAGCTGCTCGCTGGCCTTCACCGCGCCGCTGCGCTCGCCCAGCTTCTGCGCGGGCGCCGCCGGCTTGCTCGAAAGAATGAAGCTCTTCTGCAGCGCCTTCCACGTGCGCGCGTCGACGGTGCCGGTGGCGGGCAGGCCTGACTTCTTCTGGAACGCTGTCAACGCGCCCGCAGTGCGCTCGTCGAAGACGCCGCTGGTGCGCTTGGGGTCGAAGCCCGCGGCGCGCAGGTGCTTCTGCACGTTGGCGACGACGCTCTTGTGCTTCGCGCCTTCCGCGATGCCCTGCTGCGCGGCTTTCGCGGTCGCGCGGTCGAGGCGCCCCTGGGACTTCGAAGGCGCGAGGCGGCGGCGCTCGGGCGCGTCGGACAGCTTCGCGACCTCCTGGCGCAACACCGTGCGCGCGCTCTTCGCGAGCGAGCCGGCGCCGTCCTTGAGCTCTTTCTGATCAGCGCGGAACGCCTTCACCGCCGCGGCCGTCTCGCGCGAGTACACGCCGTCGGCCTTGCCCACGTCGTAGCCGAGCTTGGCGAGCCGCTGCTCCACCACCTTGATGGCGCCTGACTTCTGGCCGACCGAGATGAACTGATCTTTCGCTGGGTGCTTCTTGATGCGCGCGGCGGTGTCCGCGAGCCGCGCCTGCGTGCGCGCCGTCAGCTGACCGTCGACCGGCAGGCCCCAGGCCTTCTGGAACTCCTTCACCGCGGCGGTGAACGCGGGCGTCACCGTGCCGTCGACAGCGCCGGGGTTGAAGCCGGCCTTCTTGAGCGCCGCTTCAGCCTGCTTCACCTGCTTCGGCGTCGGCGCCACGGGGCTCGTGGGCGGCGTGGGCGGCGTGGGGACGACGGGACGGCGCGGCGAGATGACGGTCATGGCGACTCTCCGACCTGCGTGGATGTCGGATGGTCGCCCTCACGAAAAACAAATTGCTGCGAAGGTCTGTCAACGCGCGCGACAGAAGCGGGCGAATTTCAGCGGCAATTATTCGGCGTGGTACGGCTGGCCGTTGGCCGTCGCGAGCTCGAACGGGCCGTTGCGCCACGACGTGTAGTCGGCGGCGGCGGGCACACCGTATTTCTTCTCGAAGTACGCGCCCCAGTCGGGCCGCTCGCCGTCGACGTCACGAAAGCCGTACTCGCGCGACAAGGTCCACGACGCGAACGTGCGCCCGGCCCGCTCTCTCACGCGCGCGTCGGCGGCGAGGTGCGCGATGGCGCGGCCCACGTAGCGCGGCGTCTCGCTACAGATGAAATCGGGCTGCACCTTCGCGCCGTCGCGCCAGGTGGCCTCGGTGCACTTGAACAGCTCCAGCATCGCCTCGCTGCGCAAGAAGCCGGGCGTGACGCCGAGCGCGGTGATGCCGTGGGGCTTGAGCTCGTGCGCCAGCGTGAAGGCCATGCGCATGACGGTGAACTTCACGAGGTCGTAGAAGAACGAGCCGCGGTAGCCGAACGAATCGCCGTCGGTGATCTCGACCAGCAGCGGGTTGGTGCGGCCCTTCATCAGCTTCGCGGCGTGGCGCGCGGTGATGACGTGGCTCCACACCGCGGTCTCGAACATCGCGCGACCCTTGCTGACGTCTTGCTCGAGGAACGGGAGGTTCCACTCGGCGAGGTGGTCGCCGCCCCAGACGTCGTTGATGAGCACATCGAGCCCGCCGTGCTCGGCAGCGATGCGCGCGAGCAGGGCCTTCACCTGCGCTTCGTCGAGGTGGTCGCAGCGGTGGTGCACGCCCTTCCCGCCCGCGGCGGTGACCAACTCGGCGGTCTCTTCAATCGTCTCGGGGCGGCCCGGCGGCGTCTGCCCGCGCACGCTGCGGCCGCTGCAATAGACGGTGGCGCCGGCTTCGCCCAAGGCGATGGCGATGCCGCGACCGGCGCCGCGCGTGGCGCCCGCGACGAGACAGACGCGGCCTGAGAGGTCTGGGGGCTGGCTCATGCGCGAGGTGTAGCAGCCTGCCGGCGCGGCGTCCGACGGCGGCGGCCGCGGCCCACGCGTCAGTCGCGGCGGCGGCGCCACGAGCGCAGCCCGATGGCCACCGCCGTCACCGCGCTGATGCTGGTCGCGCCAAAGAGCGGCTCCGCCGCCGCAGGGAACGTGAGCGCCAGCGCCTGCCCCACGAAACAGACGACCGCGCCCACCACGAAGCTCCGGTGAAACACCGCCGCGCCAATCAACATCGTCAACGCCACCACCGAGAGGTCGATGGTGAGCGCCTGCCCGCGCGACCAGCCCATCACCGCCGCCGTGGTGCGCGTTGAAATCTGGGCCACCGTCACCAACGCCACCAACTTCCACAGCTGCCGGTTGAGCGTCGAGCTCGTCAGCAGCGCGCGGTGTCCCCAGCCCAACAAGAGGAAGCCCACCAGGAAGGCCATCGACGAGACCGTCAGCGACCACCGGCTCGCGTAGAACGCCGGCCACAGCAGCCGCGCCGAGTTGAACACCACCATCATCGCCACCACGCCCAGCAGGAACGTCACGCGCTGACGCTGGCCGATGTCGGGGTCGAGGCTGCGCGCCTGCGCCTGCATCGCCGCGACGTCTTCCACGGCGGCCTGCACGCGCTGCACGAGCGGCTTCGGCGGCTGCGGGTGCTCGCGCAACACCGCCTGCGCCACGTCGGGCTTCCCGTCTTGCAGCGCCCAGCCCACGCGGCGCTCGGCCATCATCACCGCCACCGCGCGCGCCGCCGCGTTCTGCGGCCACAGCTCCATCGCCGCGCGCAGCGTGTGCGCGGCCTCACCCGCCGTCGCCCACGCGTCAGCGCTGCCGGCGTCGCGATGCACGCTCGCCTGACGCCACAGCGCCGCCGCGCGCTGCACGAGCCGCTCCGAGTCGGTGTGTCGCAAGCACGCCTCGAGCGCCTGCTTCAGCGCCAGCACCGACACGAAGCGGTCCGCCGCGTCGACCGCCAACGCGCGCTGCGCGACCTCGACCAGGTCAGCGCGCGGCCCCGCCGGGAAGCCACACTTGTGCCGCCCCGTCAGCCGTGCGTCGCGCGCCACGCCGAGGAAGGGCGCGCGGCCGTACAGCACTTCGTAGAGACACGCGCCCACCAGCCAGACATCGGTGGCCTTCGACACCAGCGCTTCTTCCAACTGCTCCGGCGCCATGTACGCGGGCGTGCCGCCGCCGACGGTGTCGTGCACGCACGGCAACCCGCCCGGCGCTTGCGGCGTCAGCACGCCGCCCAGACCCCAGTCCGTCAGGTAGACCTCACCGAAGGCGCCCACCATGACGTTGGCCGGCTTCACGTCGCGATGAATGACGTCGCGCGCGTGCGCAAACGCGAGCGCGTCACACACCGTCAACAACACGCGCAGGTGCCACTCGAGCGCCGGCTGCCCGAAGCGCGCCTCGACGGCCTCGGGCTGACGCAGCAACCCGGCCCACGCCTCGCCTTCCACGCGCTTGAAGACCACCATCGGTCGGCCCGCTTCGTCGGCGCCGATGAAGTGCACGGGCACGATGGCCGGGTGCTCCAACGCGCCCTGCAGCCGCGCTTCCTGCACCAGCAGCGCGTCGTCGCCGGCGCGTTCGCGCAGCGCCCGCTTCACCGCCACCTCGCGCTCGAGGCCGTGCTGCGTGGCCGACACCACCGTCGCCATGCCGCCGCGGCCCAGCTCCGGGCCCAACGTCAACGCGTTGCTGACGTCGGGCTGCTCGACGGGCACCACGCTGGCGATGGTGGGGGCGTTGCGCGTCGACAGCAGCCGCCCCAGCTCGGCCCGCAGCGCGTCGTCGACGTCGAGGCGCGCCTCGAAGGCCTCCAGCTCTGCGCCGCGCAGCTCACCGCGCGCGAAGCGCAGCAGCTCGTCACTCATGGGGCTCGCCCGGCGTGGTGGCCAACAAGCCCGCCACCGAGAGCTCGAACTCGCCCAGCTCGCGGCGCACGCTCGAAAAGGTGTCGACGCCCATCACCTCGGACAGCTGGTTGCGCGTGGCGTCCAGCACGCGCTGGCGCGCCTCAATCAACCACCGCGTCGTGGTGGCGCGGTGCACGTTGTACATGCGCGCCAGCGCTTCGGCCGAGACGCCCTCGAGGTAGTGCAGCCGCAGCACGGTGCGCAGCCGCACCGGCAACCCCGCGAGGCCTTGCTCGAGCGCGTCGCGCAAGTGCGGCCGCAGCTGCGCCACCTCAGCGCGGGCGCGCGGGTCGGGCGCGTCGTCCAACAAGGTGTGCGCGAGCTCCAGCGCGCCGAGGTGCTGCGCCGACGCCGTGCGGCGCACTGCATCGGTCAACGCGCGCAGCGCCGCCACAATGACGTAGGCCTTGAGCGCGCCCTGCCCGCCGAAGCCGCGCAGTGCGGGGCGCTCGCCCACCAGCAGTCGCTCGCGCAGCACGCTCTGCACCTCGGGCAGCTCGACGCCGGCTGGGCGGGCTCGGAGCGCGGCGGTGGTCCATTCCACGAGGAGCGCGTCGAAGCTGCGCAGCGCCGGCGCCTGCCCGTCGAGCGCCGCCCACACGAGGTAGAGGTCGGCCACGTGCAGCTGCTTTACATCGCCGCCGTCGACCAGCCGCTCGGCCACGAAGGCGCCGAAGCGCGCGCCGTCGAACGTCACCTGCGGCCAGCGCGCTCGCACCACCTCACAGAGCCCCACCGCGTCGACCGACGACAGGCCCGGCAGCTGCGAAGCAAAGGCGGAGACGGCTTTCATGGAAGTCACGACGAGGTCGGGCAAAAGCGTACACATCGTTGTCGACATCACCCACCTTCGTGTTCCGGCTGCCGCGAAACGCGGCACTGGCGACCGGGCATGGCGCCGATGCGACAATTGACGGACCGGTGCGTCTTCACGGTCAGCTCAGTCGACGTTCACCTCCTTCAGCGCGGGCCTCATGACTACCTCCACTACCAAGTCGTCTTCTTCGTCATCACGCGCCGCCGCTGAAGCGGCCCGGAAACAAGCGGAAGCCGCGCGCGCCCGCCAGGCCGAGGCAGCCGCAAAGAAGGCGGCGGAGAAGCCCGTGGCGGAGCTGAGCAAGCCCGCGCTGGCGAGCCTGAAGGGTGAGAGCGGCTTCGACGCCCCCGCAACGCAGCCGAGCGGCTTCAAGAAGACGACGGAGGTCGAGGCGACGAAGGAGTCGGAAGCCAGGATGACGGTCGGCGACTCGCGCGCGGTGTCGAACACGAGCACCGAGAAGGTGGAGCGCACGACGACGTGGGTCGACGGCATGGACGAAGCCTCGAAGGCGACGTTGACCGAAGCCGTGTCGGTGGAGCGCGGCCTGAAGGTGAACAACGACAGCGTCACCGCCAGCGGCAAGGTCGGCGGCGCCCTCGATTTCAAGTCGAGCAACGGCTGGGGCGTCAGCGCCGGCGCAGAAGGCTCGGCGAGCGCGACGACGAAGGTCACCGAGAAAGACGGCGTCACCAGCTTCGAGCTCTCGGGCGAGGTGTCCGCTTCGGTCAGCGGGAAGATCTCAGCGCCCGTCGGCAGCCTCTCGGGCTCCGAGACGGCCGGCGCGTCGGCCTCGCTGAGCGTCAGCATGCCGACCGAGGCCTTCAAGGAGCTGGCGAAGGACCCCTCGAGCTTCAACCCGATGGACCCCGAGACGTACCCCGAAGGCACCACGGTGACGATGAGCGCCGACACGTTCCGCGAGAGCGAGCTGGGCGTGGCCGTGAAGAGCGGGTTGCTCGGCGTCAGCGGCAGCTCGTCGACGAAGGACACCTCGGGCAACGTCATGCAGATTGAGAAGCTCCCCGACGGCAAGGTGCGCCTGACGGAAGGGCCGACCGAGGCCTTCGAGCGCAAGGACTCCATCGGCCTCAAGCTGGGGGAAGTCGCCGGCGCTTCGGTGACGGGCACCGACACGGCCAGCGTGGTGTCGACGCGGTCTGCTGAGTTCGACCTCACCACCGAAGCGGGACGAGAAGCGTTCAACACTGCGTTGCTGACGGGCGAAGTGCCGACCAGCTCGGCGCCCGGCGTGTCGAACCCGAAGAAGATCGACGTCGCCAGCGCCGAGTCGTCGTCGGTGGGCAAGGCCTCGTTGGGCCCCTACGACGCGGTGCTCTCGCTGGGTGACAACAACGCCACGCGCACGCTCGTCACCAACGAGGACGGCACGGTCGATGCCGAGACGAAGCTCAAGTACTCCGACAACCCGGAGCTCACCATCGACCAGCGCTACGACGCCGACGGCAACGAGGTCGCGCGCAGCTACTCCTTCGAGGTGACGCCCGACGAGACCACTGCGGCGCTCTACAACGAGCTGCTGACTGGCTCGAAAGAAGGCCCTGTGAAGGCTGGCGAGACGACGTCGCTGACCTTCACCGACGCGCAGCTGGCCGAGCTGCAGGCCCGCCTCACCGAACGCCTCGACCAGACGCCCGGCCTGCGGTCTGACTGGCTGTCGCGTGGTGTCGACGGCAAGGTCGAGCCGCTGACCACCGAGCAGTTCGCCGCCGTCATCGCCAAGAGCACCAACGACGCTGAGCTGGCGACCGAGCTGTACGCGCAGCTCGTCTCGATTCCGACCGTCGCTGGCGAGCCCGTGAGGCCGCTGGCCGCCGACATGGGAGCCTGAGCGATGTTCACGCTTCCACTGAATGACACCCAGGCCATCGCCATCGACGACGCCGACGAAGACACCTGGCAGGTGCACCACGTTGACTTCGCCGCGCGAAGCATCACGCGGGTCGCCGTCGACGGCATCGGGCGCGTCACCGCCGCGCACTACGACGCCGGCCGGAAGTTGCTCTGGCTCATCGTCGGCGGGCGCCTGTTCGCCATGAAGGACGACGAGGTCTTCGACGTGCCCATGCCAGACGACGAGGCCTTCTTCGCATACACCGTGGTGGGTGACGGCCCGGCGGTCTACGTGGCTGGCGAGTATTCGAACCTCTGGCGCGTCGCGCTCCCGTCGATGGACTGGGAGCCGGTGCTCAAACCGCCGCCGCCTCCGGAGGACGTGGACGACGAGGCGCTGCAGTCGGCGCAGACAAAGGACTACGCGCGACGCCACCCACCGCTCTACGCGGGCTTCAAGCACGGCGACGACTTCATGTTCGCTGGCGCGCTGGGCACCGTGGTGCGGCTGAGGAATGGCGTCGTCGAGCAACGCACCCTGCCGTCGGGGCACCGCTTCGTCAGCGGGCGCGCCGAGGGCGGCCGCGTGTCGCTCTCAGCAGACAGCCAGGGCGGGTCCATCGTCGTGGGCGACTTCGATGGCGCCTTCGAGGTGCTGTTCCAGGACAGCCAGCCGGCGCTGCATCGCACCGCGCTGCATGCGGGGCGCCGCTACATCGGCGTCGCTGAGTACCCGCCGTCGAGCCTGCACAACCTCTACACGCACGACGGCACAGGGCTGAGCCGCGTCACCACCGGCTGTGCACGCGAGCCTGGGCCGCTCATCTCGCTCCAGGCCACCGAGCACGCGCTGTTCGCCGTCGACGCGGGCGGCGTCTTTCGCCTCTCAAACGGCGCGTGGACACTCGTCGACGAGGCCGACCTCGAGCGCGAGACCTGGCCTGCCTGAAAACTTGAGCAGGTAGCTGCTCACCCGTACAGTCACCTGAACGGGAGAGCAGATGCACACCACCTTCACCAAGCCGCGCAGCACGCCGTGGGAGCACACCAGCGGCGTCGATCAAGTCCTCGAGCAGTGGCGCCACGAGCGCCGCGTGTGGAGCAACGTCGTCCTCGACGAGCTGCTCGAGGGCACGACCGCGAAGACCGCGCCCATCCCCGAGACGATGGACGCGCGGCTCAAGGCGGCGCTGCACGCGCGCGGCATGACGTCGCTCTACACGCACCAGGCGAAGGCCTTCGAGCTCGCCACCAGCGGCCGGGACTTCGTGGTCGCCACGCCCACCGCGTCGGGCAAGTCACTTTGCTATGTGCTCCCCGTCTTGCAGGCGCTGGCGCAGTCGCCCGACTCGCGCGCGCTGTTCTTGTTCCCGACGAAGGCGCTCTCGAGAGATCAAGAAGAGTCGCTGCGCGCGCTGATGAAGGAAGCGGGCCTCGACCAGGGCGCCATCACGTTCGACGGTGACACGCCCGGTGACGCGCGCCGCCTCGCCCGCGAGAAGAGCGGCATCATCTTGAGCAACCCCGACATGCTGCACGCCGGCGTGTTGCCGCACCACGCGGGCTGGGCGCGCTTCTTCGCGGGCCTCAAGTACGTCGTCATCGACGAGCTGCACGCGTACCGCGGCGTGTTCGGCTCGCACCTCGCCAACGTCTTGCGCCGGTTGGACCGCGTGGCCCGCTTTCACGGCGGCAAGCCGCAGTACCTGATGGCGTCGGCCACCATCGGCAACCCGCAGGAACACGCGAGCAAGATGCTGGGCCGCGAGGTCGAGTTCATCGGCGAGTCGGGCGCGCCGCGCGGTGAGCGCCGCGTCGTCCTCTACAACCCGCCGGTCTTGAACCCCGAGCTCGGCGTGCGTGAGTCGTACATCAAGGCCAGCGCGCGGCTGACAGCCGACCTCGTGAAGGCCGGCGTGCCGACGCTGTTGTTCGGTCAGTCACGCAACAACGTCGAGGTGATGCTGACCTACGTGCGCGAAGCGGTGAAGCAGGCGCGCCTCTCGCCGGAGGTCGTGCAGGCGTACCGCGCGGGCTACCTGCCGCAGCAACGGCGCGACATCGAAGCGCGGCTGCGGAGCGGCGACGTGAAGTGTGTGGTGGCCACCAGCGCGCTCGAGCTGGGCATCGACGTGGGCTCGTTGGACGCCGTGGTGTGCGCGGGCTGGCCCGGCAGCGTGGCGGCGCTGTGGCAACGCTTCGGTCGTGCGGGCCGGCGGCAAGGCACGTCGTTGTCGCTGCTGGTGACGTCGAGCGCGCCGGTGGATCAATACGTGTCGTCGACCGCGCCCGCGCTGCTCTCGACGCCGGTGGAGCAAGCGCGCATCGACCCCGACAACGTCGAGGTGCTGGTGCAGCACCTGAAATGTGCGGCCTTCGAGCTGCCCTTCGAGAGCGACGAGGGCTTCCGCGACGTGGCGCCGGCGCAGGTGAAAGAGGTGTTGGACTACCTCGGCTCGCACCAGGTGCTGCACGCGACGACGACGCCTGCGGGCCGCGCGACGTACCACTGGAGCACCGACGCGTACCCGGCCAACGACGTCAGCCTGCGGAGCGTGGGCTGGGACAACGTGGTGGTCATCGACCTGTCGACCGACAAGACCATCGCCGAGATGGACTGGCGCTCGACGCACACCATGCTGCACGAGCAGGCGATTTATCAGCACGACGGGCGGCAGTTTCAGGTCGAGCGGTTGGACCTCGAGAACCACAAGGCCTTCGTGCGGCCGGTGGAGCCCGACTACTTCACCGACGCGATGACGAACACCAAGGTGACGGTGCTCTCGCGCGCGAGCGATGAGACGCGGCCGGTGTGCGAGCTGGGCGCGGGTGAGGTGTCGGTGGTGGAGCGCGTCGTCGGGTACAAGAAGATCAAGTTCTTCACGCACGAGAACGTCGGCTACGGCGACGTGCGGTTGCCTGAGCTGCAGATGCACACCTCGGCGTTCTGGCTGACGGTGCCCGAGGCGGTGATGTTGCGGCTGGTGGCCGACGGCGTGGGCAAGCGGGCGGACCTGCTCGACGCGCTCAACGGCGTGCTGGCGGCTATGCACACGGTGGCGGCGGTGGGGCTGATGATTGACCCACGCGACCTGGGCCGTGTCGTCGGCAGCCGCGACGGCAGCGGCTCGCAAGAGGCCATCTACGAGCCGACGCTGTACCTCTACGACCACGTGCCGGGCGGCGTGGGGCTCGCGTCGAGATTGTTCGAAGAACGAGAACAGTTGCTGCGAGACACGCGTGAGTTGTTGGAGCGGTGTGAGTGTCAGCAGGGGTGCCCCGCGTGTGTGGGGCCGGTGCTGACGCCGGGGCGCAAGACGTTGGCGCTGGCGATGCTCGACGCGCTGGGAGTGTCGCGGCCGTCATGAGCGGTGGCGTTGAGACGATGCGCCCCCTCTCCCGCGAAGTGGGAGACGGTTGGGGTGAGGGCCGCGCTTCACGCACCACCTCACCCAACCTCTCCGCCGCGGCGGAGAGGAGCCTTCCACGATGAACCTCACCGCCAAGCTGGCGCGCCTCGCGCCGCCGGTCCCCACGCGCGCGCCCGCTCCGAAGAATGCGCTGTCCTCGCTCATCCCCGCGCGGCAGACCGATGATGGGCCGCTGCACCTCGTCGAGCACGCGTACGGTCCTGCGCCGGAGCTGGACGCCGATTCACTCCGCGCGCTCGCGCTGCACACCACGCCGCTCGACACCGCGCGCCCGCTCTACTTCGACACCGAGACCACCGGGCTGATGGGCGGCACCGGCACGTTGGCGTTCCTGCTGGGCGTCGCCGACGTGCGCGATGGCCAGACCGTCGTCACGCAGCTGCACCTGCCCGCGCCGGGTCACGAGCGGCCGATGCTGCAGTGGCTCGCCGAGCGCGTGGAACAGGCGACGGTGCTGATCAGCTTCAACGGCAAGAGCTTCGACTGGCCGCTGCTGAAAGCGCGCTTCGTCATGAACCGCCTGCCGCCGCCTCCGGAGCGACCGCACGTCGACCTGCTGCACTGCGCGCGGCGCGTGTTCCGACACCACCTCGACGAGCTCAAGCTCTCGACGCTGGAGCGCCGGGTGTTGGACTTCCACCGGCGCGGCGACATCGACGGCGCGCAGATTCCGGCGGCGTGGTTCGACTACCTGCGCACGGGGCGCGTGGCGACGCTGGCGCGGGTGTTGAGCCACAACGAGCGCGACGTGAAGAGCATGGTGGACCTCGTGCAGCGGTTGCTGGCTGCGTGGGAAGAGCGGCACCCGGTGCTGCCCGAGACGGCGTTGGGGCTGGCGACGGTGGCGTCGCGCTTCGGTGATGAGGCGCGCGCGCTGCGCTTCGTCGAGCGCGCGACCGAGAAAGGGCTCGCCGAGGCGTGGGAACTGAAGGCCGAGCTGCAGCGACGGCGCGGTGACTACGCGGCGTCGGTCGAGACGCTGCAGCGCGCGCTTGAGCACCACGAGCGGAAGGCGGTCATTCACCTGCGGTTGGCGAAGCTCTACGAGCACCGGCTGCGCGACTACGAGCGGGCGCGGCAGCACGCAGAGTCGTGCGGGCCCGCAGAGACGGCGGAAGCGCACGCGGCGCGGCAGCGGCGGCTGGCGACGAGGTAGTTCGCGAACGAACACCACATCGAGGTGGTGCGCATCCTGGCCCCAACACTGTTCTCCTCTCCGCCGCGGCGGAGAGGCTGGGTGAGGTGGTGCGCGTCCCTGGCCCCTCACCCTGACCCTCTCCCCGGCGGGGAGAGGGGACTTCAGGACCTCTTCTTTCCCAACGTCGCCCTCCTCTCAGGACTTCTTCTTTCCCGGCTCAGGCAACGGCACCGTCACCGTCACGCCGCCCTGCACTTCCCCCGTCGACGGCGTCGTCTGCACGTTCCCCGACACCGCCACCCCCGACTTCGCTTCCGTCGCCGTCACCGTCGCGCCGAACGTCGGCTTCGTCGTCAGCCTTGTCGCGTCGCCGCTGACCGACAGCGAGCCCGCGTCGCCCACCGCCGCCACCTGCGCGTGCACCGCGTCGACGCCCCTGGGCACCAACTTCACCCCCGCCCCGATGGACACGCCGCTCGTCGGCTGCACCGTCGCGTTCACCGTCGCTTCCTGCAGCTGCATCGGCGCGTCAGCGGCCTGCCGCACGAACGTCCCGCGCGCGTCGACCTGCACCGGCCGCGTCTCGAGCTCCGCGTGCGCCGTCACCGCGCGCGCCACGCCGTCTCGCGCCGTCACCTCGACGCCGAGCCCTGCACTCACCGGCGCGCTCTCGAACGACACGTGCGCCCACGTGCGCTCACTCCCGGCCTTCAGCGCGATGCCCGTGCGGCCCGCGACGGTGACATCGTCACCTTCCACGCGCACCGCCACCGACGCCTGGCGCACGTCACCACCGAGCCCGACCACCGCCTTCCCGCTGGCGTCGACGCGCACGTCCCCGACGTCCTGCTTCACGCCGACGCCCCACTCGACTCGCGGGTCCTTGATGCCGAACGGCGGCTCGCCTGCTCGCGGCGCACCGGCGTCCCACGCGCCTTTCACCGAAGCCGTCACACCATCGCGACCAAGCTCCACGCCGCGCGGAATCCCCGCAGCGTCCAACATCGCCGAGCCGCCGCTGCTGCCGCCGTAGCCGGACTGCTCGCGCGTCAGCACCGAAGCCGTGGCCGCCGCCGCGACGCCCGCGGTCCCCAACGCGACAGCCCCGACGTCGCCCTTCACCACGCCGCGCAACAACGCGTCTTTCGCCTCGCGGCCCACGGTCGCCGCCAGCGTGGCCGCCTGTTGCGCCGCCCACTGCGCGCCGCCGTCCTGCAGGAAACCCGGCACGCACGCGCAGACAATCCACTCATCGCGGCGCGCGGGCGGCAGCGCCTGCCCCGGGCCCATCGCGCGCATCTGCTCGATGTACTTCTCGAGGCGCGTCAACGTGTCGTCGACGTCGTTCGGCCCAGCGAACATCGTGCCCGCACGCGTCTCGCCCTTCGCCTTCGCACGGGTCGCGACGACGTAGTCCTGCACCAACATCGCGCGCTGCTCTTCGCCGTAGTCGAGGAAGTGGCCGCGGTCGGGCTTGTACGTGTACGCCGCCATGCGCGAGCTGCCCTGCATCGCGGCGATCTGATCCGTCACCGAGCTGATGGCGTAGCGCGTGCCCTGGTGCTGGTAGCTCCACACGTGCGCGGGCTCGTGCGCCAACAACACCGAGTTGAACGAGTCCCACCCGTCGTCGTCGGGCCTGTCGTTCAACGTGGTGCCACGGCGAATGGTCCACCGCGGGTCCGTCGGGTCGACGTGGATGATGTTGCCCAACACCATCGCACCCGCGCCCATCGACATGACGCCGGTGGTGAAGCGGAACCGCACCGTGACGGGGTCGAGCGTGCGCGCGAAGTTCTCGGTGATGCGCCGCGCTTCTTCGCGCGTGAGGCCGCGCTCGGTGACGGTGTCGGTCGTCGCCAACACGTCGTTGACGTGCACCCCGTGCTTCGCGCCGTGCGCCAGCAGCCAGTCGAGGCCGAGCGCTTCGACCACGAAGCCCAACGCGCCGCTGCGCGCCATCACCTCGAGCGTCTGTGTGAGCGAGAGCGCGTTCGCTTCTGCGGCGACGCGTCGCAGCGCCTCCAACAACTCGGGTGACTTCTTTTCCCGGTAGCTCAGCGCGAGGCCGACCAACAACGTCTGCCGCTGCGTCGCTGAAGCGCTGCGGAGCAACAGCGTGTCGGGCACGTCGGTCACGCCCAGCGGCGTCCCCTGGGGGCGCGATGCACGACCGAACGCGAGGCGAACCACCGGCTCGAAGTGGGGCATGGGCGTGACTTAGCCCGCGCGTCGGCGGAGTCCGCAGCCTGTGTCATTCCGGTGTCGTCGACAGGCCTGAGACGAGCGCGGTCGGCGACGGCGCCTCACCGCGTGCACGAGCCGGAGCGGCCCCGCAGCGCGAAACGAGGTGTTCGTTCGTCGTTAAAGGTCGTGGGAGAGCCATCAACGACAAACGAACTTGAAGTCCTCGCCGCGAGGTCGCGGAGCCCGCGTGGACATCTCGTCAGCCCGCGAGCCAACCGACCGCCTCGCTCCAGGCTCTACGAGTCACCGCCGCCGTCCACCCAGCGACGCGCGCGGGAACACGCCGCGATCTCTCAGCGCCCGCAGCAACGGCCGCGCGCGCCGCACGCTCGGCGCTGCCTCGAACGGTCGCAACGGCTCGTCCGTCACCGCGCCCAACGCACGCGCCGCCAACAACCCCGTCAGGCACGCGCGCTCCAGGTACAGCGCCGGCCACGGCGTGGCGATGAAGTCTCCAGCCAACACCACGCGACGCAACGGCGTCTGCACCGTCGGCAGCTTCGACATCGCGCCCGGCGTGAACGCCACGTGCGTCGGCTCATTCCGATGCACATGCGCATGCACCAACGCGCCTCGCAGCTCGGGCCACCCGCGCTCCGCCGCCTGCCGCACCTCGTCGACGACCTCGTCGTCACCGCGCGTCATCGCCTTCGCCGCGCGCGAGCCGTACAGGTGTCCTTCCAACACAGCGCCACCGGTCGCCGTCTGCCACGCGCGAAACGGCCGCTGCAGCTGCTCGAGCCAGAAGAAGTTGTCGACCGGCGCGTCAGCGAAGAGACCGCTCGGCGCGCGCGTCGCCGATGGAGCTGTCGAGAAGAACAACCGCACCGCGACGCTGGCCACGGCGCGCGGCACCGGGTGCGCATCGAAGAAGCGCGCGAGCGCGTCGGGCACCTTCAGCGCCTTCAAGCCGCGCGGGTCGAGCGCCAGCACGACGCCGTCGGTGTCGAGCCGCCACGCACCGCTGTCATCACGCAGCCACAGCGAGCCATCCGCTTCGAGCGACTGCGCGCGCACGCCCAGCTTCACGTCGACGCCCAGCGTCTTCAGCGTCGCCAACATCGGCTCGATGAGACCAGGCCCAGCCGCGTCGTCGAGCGTGGTGAAGCTCGAGTCGCGCTTGTCGCTCACGCTGTAGAAGTTCAGCCCGGCGAAGAAGGCCGCGAGGCTGACCTCTTCAGGGTCGAGGAAGAAGCCCGAGTGCGTCAGCGCGCAGAACAAGCGCTGCAGCCACGCCGGCCAGTCGCGCAGGTAGTCCGACACCGTGAGGTGGTCGTAGCGCTCGACGTCGCGCATCGGGTCGAACGCGAGCGCGTGCAGCACCTCACTGCCAGCGACGAGCGTCTTCAGCGGCCCGTTGCGCAGCGACTCGCGCGCGAGGTGCAGGTCGCTCAGCATCCACGCTGGCGCGACGACGTCGGGCAGCGGCGCGTTCTGCACGCGCGCGCCGATCTCCACACCGTGACTGCCGACCACCAATTCCTGCGTCGGCACTGGCACCTGACGCCCCGCGATGCCCAGCGTCTGCAGCAGACGCCCGAAGTTCCGGTACTGCCGCCAGAAGCCGTGCAGCCCGTGGTCGACGGGAAAGCTGAAAGTGCGGCCGCGGTACTCGAAGCGCGTCTCACCACACGTCGAGAAGCGCCCGCCCGCGAAGGGCTGCGCCTCGATGACGGTGACGCGCTGGCCCGCGCGCGCGAGGTGCAGCGCCGCCGTCAGCCCCGCGATGCCTGCGCCAACGACGGCAATCACAACACCCTCCGCAAGAGCGAGCGCAGCCGCGACGACGACGGCTCGCGGTAGTCGCGCAAGACCTTCCCCGCACCGAAGCGGAACGACATCTTCTGTCGGTACGCGACGACGACGTCACCGCGCAGCGGGAACGCCTCCGACAAGAAGCGGACCTCCGGCGCGTCCAGCACCGCGAAGTCGCGCACGTCGGACATGCCGAAAGGAATGCAGACCAGCTCATCAATGTGCAGCGAGCGCTCGTAGACGCTGGACGCTTCGGGGATCTGCTTCCGCACCAACACCGGCACGCTGGGCCACAGCGGCTTCGCGAGCGGGCTCGAGAACACGCCCATCAACTGCCCCGCGGCACGCGCAGCCAGCGTCGACGCGCCGCCGCGCGCAGCGAGCTCTGTCCCCAGCTCCGTGGCCGAGCACGCGCGCATTGACGCCCACGACGTGCGCAGGGCCGGCCGATTGCCCACAGCGAGCGACACGTGCGCGTCGCCCACGTCAAAGCGGCCCATGCGCTTGGGGAAGCCGTACAGCTCGCGACCCAGCAGCACCGCGAGGTAGTTGTCGGGGTACAGCTCAGGGCAGAACAGCGACGGCACGAGGTCTGGCCCGAGGCACGGAAGGAATGGCGAGACCTCGCGGTACGAGAAGCGCCGCTGCTGACCCGCGGGGCTCTCGCTGTGTACGTCGAGGAAGTGCGACACCATCAACAGCCACGTGTCCTCCGCGCCCGGCATCGGCGCGCAGCCCGGCGGCAGGTGCGTACGCAGTCGACCCGGCAGCTCGCGCATCAGGAACGTGTCGACGTCGAGCTCCGCGACATACGGGCCGGGCACCAGCCGCGCGCTCGGCGAGACGAAGAAGTCGTCGAGCGACTGGCGGTCCCGCTCCTGCTGCGTCCACGCGACGCGGAGGTCGGCCTGCAACTCCGTCGCCACCGCGCGCGCAAAGCCGAGGTCTTCAGTCATGAGTTCGCGCATCACCTCGCCGCGAAAGGCGAGCAACCGCGCGTCGGTCAGCACCTCGAGCGACGCGCTGCGCGAGGCCTCTTCAAGCACCAGCGGCAAGCCGATGAAGCACGGGCCTTCCAGCATCGTCACCAGGCGGTTGCCGCGCATCACCGCCAGCTCGCCCGACTCGAGGAAGTACACGTCGTCACCGCGCTCGCCTTCGCGGGTCAAGACGAAGCCGCGCGGCAACGAGAGCGGCTTCGAGGCCGCCGACAGCCGCGCGCGGACACCGTCGCTCAACGAAGTGAAGAAGCGGTGCGAGTTCATGCCCAGGCCTCCGTGCGTTTCCGCGCGAGGTGCGCGAGGCCCTTGAGCCCCGCGGTGACTGCGCTGCGCAGCGGAGGTGTCTTGCCCGCGAAGAGCGACGTGGTGACGTCGAGCGCTTCGGGGCCACTCAACGTCAGCCCGGCCAGCAAGCGACGCCGCGCGGGCGTGCGGAGGAACTGCAACGCACCGGTGCGCGCGAGGAGGTCTGCACACGTGGCGCTGCGCGCGAAGAACCGACGCCAGTCGCCGAAGGAGAGCTCGCCTGCACCCAGACGCGGCGCGAGGTACTCGGCCGCCAGCGCGCCGTACGCGACGCCCTGCGCGATGCCTTCGCCAAGGAGCGGGTCGACCCCGGCCGCTTCGCCCACCAACAACACGCGCGGCGACGACATCGGGCGGTGCAGCTCGAGCCCGCGCACCGAGTAGCGCTTCAGCTTGAGCCCTCGCGTTGAGAGCCCGCGCTCCTGCAGATGAACCTCGAGGCGCTCGGCGATGTCGATGGCGCCCGGCGCTTCCCAACCGAGGTCGTAGACGCCACGGCACATGAGCGCGCGCCCGTCGACGACGGTGGGGAAGTCCCACGCGTAGCCGAGCAGCGCTTCGTCGCGCAGGTCGAAGTCGAGCACACCATGCAGGTCGTCGCGCGTGACCTCGGTGTCGACCTCCACGACCTGCGCGCGCAACGAGCCCGGTGGTACGCCCAACGCGCGGCGCACCACGCTCTGCACACCGTCAGCGCCGACCACCGCGCGGGTCTCGCGCACGCCGTCGCTCGTCTCGACGCGCACGCCGTCGTCGTGAACCACGAGGCCCGTCACCTTCACGCCTTCGGTCACGCGCACGCCGCGCGCGCGAGCCAGCCGCAACAACTCGGCGTCGAACTCCAGCCGCCGCACCACGCGACCGATGCCGCCCACGCTGCGCGACGCGACGCCGTTGGTGAAGCGCACCGCGAGCCCGTCGACCGGCACCGACGGAACGTCGACCTTCACGCCGATGGACTGCAGCAGGTGGTCTGCCCGCGCGCCGATGGCCCCCGCGCAGAACTTCTCGCGAGGGAACGTGGCGCGGTCGACCACCTCGATGCGCCCGGCGAGCTCCGGCCGCTTCGCGAGGAGGAACAACGCTGTCGACAACCCCGATGGACCAGCACCGACGATGAGCAGGTCGTGCACGGCTCCCATCTACTCCATCGCGGCGCCGACTCTTTGGCGTTGGTGGTCAGCAGCTCAAGGCCGTGGCTTCGCAGCACGCGTGAGGCACGCGTCGTAGCGGCGCTGCACGGACGTCGCGAACCACGCCGTCGAGCGCGTCTTCGACAGCTTGCTGGAGCGCAGCTCCACGTCAGGCAGGCGCGCGTACGGCGCCGCGCGGTGGAACTTCGCTTCCCACTGGGCCCGCACGTCCAGCCACGTCTTCGTCCGCTCGAACTCACGCGACTTCTCGCGCCGCGCGTCGCGCACCGTGCCGCCGAGGCTCGTCACCGCTTCCATGGTGTGCGTCGCGGTCGACTTGAGGTCGCCGTCGGCGCTGTACGCGAGCAGGTCGCCATCGAGCGCGAGCGGCGTCTTCGTCAGCTGCGAGACCTGTTCCTGAAACGCGGCGTTGCGGCTCGAGAACTCACCGGCGTTGTAGTCGGCGAAGCGGAACACCATCTGCTCGTAGCCGGCCTCGTAGCTCCAGAGCCGCGCGGTGCCGTAGAGCAGGCCGCCGGCGCGCGTGTAGAGCGCATCGCGCACACCAGCCGGGTCGCGTCGCAGCGACCTCGCGCGCTCTTCCGAGAAGCGCACGCTGACCTGCATCGAGCCCGCCGTCGTCACCGGGTTGTGCGCTTCCAGCGAGCCCGAATCAAAGAGCCGCGCGCCGAGGTCGGCCGCGCCGTAGAGAAACGGACTGCGTCGCTGGTGCTCGTCGAGCAGGTCGCGGAAGAGGAGGTCGAGGTCGGCCTCCGTCTTCAGCGTGGCGATGCGCTGACGAAAGGTCTTCTTCGCGCCGGGCGGCTTCACGTCGAGCAGGCGCTCGAGCGCAGGCGGCCCCAGGGGACCCAACTTGTCCGCCTTCTCGTCGAGCGCCTTCCGCGCGATGGCCGGGAGGTTCGCGACGACAGGGTTGGCGACGATGCCTGATTCCTGCTCGGCGACGGCGATGACTGAACAGGCATGTTCGACGTCGACGGGCAGCTGGTTCTCATCGAGCGCCGCGAGGAGGTCGCGCGCCCAGCCGTCGCGGTCGTCGACCTTCTCGGGGAAGAGCGCGGTGACCTCGTCGACGCTCAAGCGCGGCGGCGGCGTGCGTCGCGTGCAGCTGACGGCGAGCAGACAGACAAGGCAAACCAGCAGCGCGCGCATTCACCCGGCACCATGGCGACGACGCGCGCCGGCACCAAGTGAATGTCGCGCGCGATGACAGAGCCGTGAATTACAGCGTGCCGAGCGTGACCTCGCCGAAGCGCACGTCGACGTCACCCGGCTGCTCGACGCCGAGCCGCAGCTGCGTGGGCGGCATGACCACCTGGAAGGCGTTGCCCGACTGGTACCAGTCCACCAACGTGGCGGAGTCGTCGGGTGCCCGGAACTGCGCCGCGTTCAACACGGGGGCGTTCAGGCTGACGCGTGGGAAGACGCGCGCGACGCCGCCGGTGACGTCGAACTCCCAGGTGAAGTGGTGCCACGTCGCCGCGTCAAGCTGCTCTGCCGCCAACGCCGGCGCGTCAGGCGAGCCGGTGAAGAGGCGAACGCCTCCGTCACCGCCGGGCGCGAGGCCGAAGAGCACCACGTCGTCGGCCGTGAGGATGGGCGTTGGCGCGGTGACAGGCCCAGCGGCGCGCACCCACAGCGAGCCGGTGCGCAGCTTGTCGGTGGTGGTGGTGTGCGTGAGGCGGCCGCACGCGCCGGGCGACACCACGAGCGCATTGCCGCGCGCGGGAGAATCGGGCTGCACCGCGACCTGCAGCCCCGCGTCGGCACTGCACGGCTCGAGCGTCCACTTGCTGCCGTCGCGCACCGCAGCTGCGCTGGTGCCGTTCGCGGAGCGCCAGTCTGAATAGAACGAGACGCTCGAGCTGCAGTTGCACTCGGCGACGCCGGCGTCGAACGGGCAGCTCAGGAAGCCCGTCTCGTCCGGGTGTGGGCACGCGCACTCGTTGAACTCGAACACCAGGGCTCCGTCGGCGCCGAGACACTGGGCACGGGGTGGCGACTTGTTGTGCACGACCACGCCGTCCGCGACGAAGGTGTGCAGCGGGTGATCAACGGTGAGGTCGAACACGTCGTCGACACCGACGAAGCGCTCGACCTTCAAGACGCGCTTCGGGCCGTCCAGCGTCTGCAGCGTGGTGCGAAGACCGAGCAACCAGTCACCGGCCGGCGCCCACTCGTGCTTCTCGGGGTCGTAGAGCGGGTGCGACGACGTGAGCCGCAGCCCGTCGAGCCGACCGCACTCCCGCTTCGCGGAGCGCACCACGGTGATGCGACCGGTGTGCGACTCGCGCGTCACCGGGTCGATGACGACGACCTCATCACCGACGACGAGGTCTTCGACGCTCACTTCACCGCGCGGCGTCTTCACCTTCGCGCCGCGCGCGATGCAGAGAAAGGGACAGCCAAACTGCGCCATCGCCGACATCAACACCAACCAACGCTTGTTCATGGGGTCTCGCTTCAACCGGCCCGGTCGTCGCAGCGTTCCCAGCGTAGCGCGATCAACGCGGCCTGAGCTCGAAGCCGGCGAAGTGGAGCTCGACCTCGCTGGGGTCGGTCACGCCGAGACGCAGCCGTGTCGGCGCGAACGACATCAGGAAGCCGCCATCGGGCGATGCGAGCTGCACACCGCCGTCGTGTGCGACGCGCGGAGACACGCGGACCTCGTTCGAGACGTCATACGTCCACGACAGCAAGCGCCAGGTGTCCACAGCGAGTGACTCGTTGGCGACGAGTGGCTGATCCACGCTCCCGGTGAAGAAGCGCACGCCGCCGTCAGCGTCAGGCGCGAGCCCGAAGAGGACGAGCTCGTCGGCCATGAGGACTGGAGTCGGCCTCGTCACCGCGCCGCCAACCCGAACCCAGAGCTGTCCTGTCGCCAGCAGCGCGGGAGTGGTCACGCGCCAGAGCTGTCCACAGGCACCCGGCGCGACGCGCAACGCGTTCCCGTCGGTGAGGGCTTCGGGTTGCTCAACCACCTGGAGTCCGGTGCCGTCGGCGCAACGAAGGAGCTGCCACTTCGCGCCGTCGGACACGGCGTCGAGATGTTCGCCGCGCGCGAAGCTCCACTCGGACCTGAAGACCTCCGGGACCGGGCATGTGCACTGGCCGACAGCGCCGTCGAGCGGGCACTGGGCAAACCCGGCGTCGAGCCCCGCGCACGCGCACGGCGCGGCGTCCTCGAGCGACACGCCTGCATCGTCGACGCAGCGCTGCTGAAGCGCCGGCTTGTTGTGCACCACGACACCGTCAGCGACAAAGGTGTGCAGCGGGTGGTCCACCGTGAGGTCGAACACGTCGTCGACACCCACGAAGCGCTCGGCTCGTTCGACCCGCGTCGGGGCCTCCGTCGTCTGCAGCACGTTCCGCACGCCGAGCAACCAGTCACCGGCCGGCGCCCATTCGTGCTTCTCAGGGTCGTACAGCGGGTGCGACGACGTGAGCCGCAGCTGATCAAGCCGACCACACTCACGCTTCGCCGTGCGCACGTGCGTGACGCGCCCCACGTGCTGCTCGAGCGTCTCCGGGTCGACGACGATGACCTCATCACCGACCGCGACGTCTTCGACGTTCACCTCACCGCGCGGCGTCTTCACCTTCGCGCCGCGCGCGATGCAGAAGTCGCACCCCAACTGCGCGATCGCCGACAGCGCCACCCACCAACGATTGTTCATTGCGCCTCTGTGCCGAAGATGACCTCACCGACGTGCACGCTCACTTCCACCGGCCGCTCGGAGCCGACGCGGAACCAACGCTGCCGTGGGTTCACGTCGAACGAGTTCTCGGCGGCGTACCACGCGGCGAGTGAGCCGCTGCCGCCCGGCGCGACGAACTCATGGGCGCCGATGAGCAACGAGCCATCGCGCTCCACCCGTGGCGCGACGCGCACGCCGAGCGGCGTGTTCACCAACTCCCACCGAAGCCGGTACCAGGTGTCGGGGAGAATGCCGCGAGCGCTCTCGGCCCGCGCGGAAGGAGTGCCGACGAAGAGGCGCAGCTCACTGGCGTGCGGCGCCAGGCCGAGCACGACGACGTCTTCGGTTGAGACGAGCGCGACCGGGGCGGACACATTGCCGCGCACGCGGAACCAGAGACTGCCGGCGTTCATCGCGGTCGAGGCTTCGCGCTCGAGCACGCCGCACGCACCCGGCGCGAACTCAAGGGCGTTGCTGCCGGCGGGAAGCGCAGGGTCCGCGACCGTCGCCGGCGAGGTGCCACCACACCTGACGACGCTCCACGCGGCGCCGTCGGCCAGCGCTGCATCGCTCGTCCCGCGCTCCGCGCGCCAGCCCGAATAGAAGGCGACGTCGTCGGCACAGACGCATTGACCCGAAGGGAACGTGTTCTCGCAGTCGATCTGTCCCGGTCGGTCGGGGTGTCCGCAGGCGCACGACTGCCCGTGCGTCAGCCCCGCCGCCTCGCACGGGGAAGGCTGAATCGGTCGCTTGTTGTGCACGACGACACCGTCGGCCACGAAGGTGTGCAGCGGGTGTTCAACGGTGAGATCGAACACGTCGTCCACGCCGACGAAGCGCTCGGCGTCCGAGACGCGCCTGGGACCGTGAACCGTCTGCAGCACAGTGCGAACACCGAGCAACCAGTCACCGGCTGGCGCCCACTCGTGCTTCTCCGGGTCGTACAGCGGGTGCGACGACGTGAGCCGCAGCT
>CAYWON010000086.1:12528-29028 GCA_964459885.1 uncultured Archangium sp. | reverse complement strand
TGGCACCATGCTTCATCCCTCGGGGTCGGCGCAGCCGATGAACATCTACTGAGAACAGCAACACCGCGCCCGCGCCCACGAAGCCCGCGGCGCTGAAGACCCACGTGGGCGTGCGCAGCACTTCGTCGAGGTTCGACCCGGCGACGTCGAAGGCCGTCGTGGCGACGAGGCCGACGAGGTGCCCCGCGAGGAAGAAGAAGAGGGCCTTGAAGCGCGGCTTGTCGATGGCCACCAGCTTCGAGACGAACGCGATGGCCACCACCAACACCAACCACGGCGTGTGCGCGCGCAGTGCTTCGGCCCACAGCGTCTCGAGAAAGTGCACCCGCCGACGTTACACCGCTGTCACCCACACCGGGCCACGTCAGCGTGCGTCGACAGCGCGCGGAAGATGAGCACCGCGGCCGCCGCGAGCGGCACGACTCGTCGCAGCACCAGCGCCGCGCGTGGGTGACCGCGGAGCCGCCCGGCGCCGAGCTGCACCGCCGCGAGCGCCGGGACACCGCCGAGCGCGAAGCCCGCCATCACCGCCGCGCCGCCGCCCGTCGAGCCTGTCGCCAGCGCCGCGAGGAAGATGCCGTAGAGCAGGCCACACGGGAGCAGCGGCGTCGCGGCGCCGAGCAGCGCGGCGCGGCCCACCGGGCCTGTCGAGCGACTCAGCCGCGTGAGGCCGTGCGCCACGCGCGAGAGGCCGGGGACCGCAGGAAGATGACGGGCGACGTCGAAGGCCGTCATCACCAACCCCGCCGCCATCAACCACGGCAACACCGGCGCGACGTCGACCCGCAGCGACACGAGCGCCGTGCGGCCGAGCAGCCCCAGCGCGGCGCCAGCGAGCGCGTAGCTGCCCACGCGCCCGACGTGCCAGGCCACGGCCGCGTGTCGTCGGCCGCCCTTCGGCAACGCCACGCACGCCAACGGGCCGCACATCACCGCGCAGTGCACGCTGCCCGTCACGCCCGCGAGAAACGCGCCGGCGATGCCCATCGAGGTGAGGAGCGGCTCCATGAGCGCGGCTCACGTTCAACAGGCATGCCGTTCGCATTGCTGATGGGCACGCCATGTCGTCCCGCTGTGTTCACTGCGCCAGCCCCGTTCCCGCCGATGCAGAAGATGCGCGCTTCTGCTGCCGGGGCTGCGGCACCGTGCACGCGTTGCTCAAGACGGAGGGGTTGGATCGCTACTACGCCCTCGCCGGGAACGAGGTGAAGCCCGTCGCCGAGGCTGCTCCGGTAAGTCATGCGTGGCTCGAGGCGCTGCTCGCAAATACTGCGCACGACGGTGAGGTGTGCAGCGTGTCGCTCGACGTCCAGGGCATTCACTGCGCGGCGTGCGTGTGGCTGCTGAACGAGACGTTTCGTCGGCGCGCGGCGCACGGCGAGGTGCTGGTCAACCCGACGCTGGGCACCGTGCGGCTCGACTGGCAACGCGGCGGCTTTGACGTGCGGGCGTGGGTCCAGGAGGTCGAGCGCTTCGGCTACCGCTTCGGCCCGCCGAGGAAAGACGCGAAGCCCACCAGCCGGGAGCTGCCGGTGCGGCTCGGCGTCAGCGTCGCGTTGACCATCAACGTGATGCTGTTCTCCATCAGCTTCTATTTCGGCCTCGCGCCGGGCGATGGCGCGTTCGAGCTCTTCTCGTGGCTCGCGCTGGCGCTCTCGACGGCGACGGTGGCGGTCGGTGGCTGGCCGTTCTTCCGCACGGCGGTGCAGGGGGTGCGCAGCCGCGTGCTGCACCTCGACCTGCCCATCGCGCTGGGCGTCGCGCTCGTCTACGGCGCGTCGGTGGTGCAGTTCATCGGCACCGGCGGCCGCGGCGACCTCGCGTACTTCGACACGCTCAACACGTTCATCACCCTCATGCTGCTCGGGCGGTTCCTGCAGGAACGGGTGCTCGAACGAAATCGCCGGCTGCTGCTCGAAGACGGCGGCGCCGAAGGGTTGCTGGTGCGGCGGGTCGTCGGCGCGTCGCTCGCGTTGGTGCCAGCCGCGAAGGTGCGGGCGGGCGACACGCTGTGGGTCGCCGCGGGTGAGCTGGTGCCGGTGGCCGCGACGGCGCTCAACGACGCGCAGGTGCGCACCGACTGGATGACGGGCGAGCCTGAGGCGCGGACGGTGCGCGTCGGTGACGCGGTGTTGGCCGGCACGTTCAACGCGGGGCAGGGCGCCTTGAAGGTCGAGGCGCGCGAAGACTTCGCGCAGTCGCGGCTGGTCGAGCTGCTGCGCGCGCCCGTCGCGAAGGGAGGCGCTGCGCACCTGCGTTGGTGGGACGCGCTCGCGCGCCGCTGGGTGGTGACGGTGCTGGGCGTGGCGACGCTGGGGCTGCTGCTGTGGCTGCCGTACAGCGTCGATGGCGCGCTGCGCGTGACGGTGTCGTTGTTGGTCATCACCTGTCCGTGCGCCATCGGCATCGCGTTGCCGCTCGCGTACGAGCTGACGGCTGCGCGGCTGCGAAGGCGCGGCTTCTATGCGCGCCTCGGCGACCTCTGGGACCGCGCGCACGACGTGCGTGACGTGGTGTTCGACAAGACAGGCACGCTGACGCTGGGCCGCCTCGAGTGGGTGAAGCGTCAGCCGTTGAGCGACGAGGTGCGCGACGTCGCGTGGAACCTCGCGGCGAGATCGAGCCACCCGGTGAGCGTGACGTTGGCGAGCGCGTTGGAGCGGCTCGGCGCGCGGTACGACGAAACGGTGCAGGTGCGTGAAGTGCCGGGGCAGGGCGTGGAGTGGAACGGCTGGCGCCTCGGCCGCCGCGCGTGGGCGCTGCTCCCCTCTCCCCCTCGGGGAGAGGGTCAGGGTGAGGGGACGAGCGAAGCGCCTCACCACCTCACCCCGACCCTCTCCGCCGCGGCGGAGAGGGGGACGGTGCTGTCGTTCAACCGTCAAGCGGTCGCGACGTTCGAGTTCGACGACGTGCCGCGCCCTGGCGCCCGCGACGCCGTCGCAGCGCTCACCGCGCGCGGCTACCGCCTGTGGCTGCTCTCAGGCGACGCGCAGTCACGCGTGACGAAGCTGGCGACCTCGCTCGGCATCGACCCGCGCCGCGCGCTCGGTGACTGCACGCCGGAAGACAAAGCCACACGCCTGCGCATGCTCGGCGTCGAACACGTCCTCTATCTCGGTGACGGCGTGAACGACGCGCCCGCCTTCGAGGCCGCGTTGCTCGCCGGCACGCCAGCCATCGAGCGCCCGGTGATGCCCGCGCGCAGCGACTTCTTTCTCGTCGGTGAGGGGCTGGGGCCCGTCGTCGAGGCGCTCGACGCCGCGCAGCACCTGCGTCGCGTGGTGCGCCGCGTGCTCTCCATCTCGGTCGCCTACAACGTCATCGCCGTCGCGGCGTCGCTCGCGGGCCTGATGTCGCCGCTGGCCGCCGCCATCAGCATGCCGGCCAGCACGCTGACGCTGCTCTTCATCACCGTGCGCAGCGTTCAGCCGCCGTCGGGCGTCGACGTCGGGCACACCCCACCGTCGGTCTTGCCGCACTTGAGCGCGTCAGCGAACGCCAACACGCCGTCCACGTACGCCGACTCATGGTTGTAGTTGTACACGGCGTCGCGGGCGCTCTTCTTGAACCCCGCCTGCTGCAGGTACTTGCCGACCGACGCGATGGCGTCGTCCATCTCGAAGAGGTCGATCTTCCCGTCGCCATTGCCGTCTTCGGCCCAGCGCAGGCTCGCCGGCATGAACTGCGGAAAGCCGAGCGCGCCGGCCCAGCTGCCTTTCACCGTCAGCACGTCGATGCCGCGCGTCTTGCACTGGCGGATCAACGCCAGCAGGTTCTTCCGGCCGCGCGAGCGGATCTTCTCGACGCGCGCGCGCTGCGTCTTCTCAGCGGCGGCCTTCGCCTCTTCCAGCTTCTTCAACTCGGCGTCGCTCAGCTTCTTCTTCGGCGCCGCGGGCGGTGGCTCCCGCTCGGCGGCCACGGTGTTGGCCTCGTCGACGAAGAACGCCTGCGACGCGAGCGCGTTGAACGCCAGGTAGTCGCCGGTGATGGTGCCCAGCTTCGACTCCCACATGAGGATGCCGATGATGACCTCGCGGTCGACGCCGGTCTTCTTCTCGGTGGCTGACAGCGGCGCGTCCTTCGTCTTCATGAACTCCAGCCCCGCGGCCACGCGCTCGGGCGCGAGGAACCGCTTCATGAGGTCGATGTGCTCCTGGCGGTGCCGCGTCACCATCGACGGCGCGACGATGCTGACCGTCTTCTCTCCGTAGACGAGCTGCGCGCGCGCGTCGTCCAGCAGCGCCACCGCTTCTTCTCGGGTGAGCGCCGTCTCGCCCACGCCGCCGCCGCGCTTCATCAGGTCGACGATGAGCGCCTCGCGCTCGGGCTTCCCTTCACCCAGCTTGGTGCGCATCACCCACGAGCCGGGGCCCGCATCACTCGTCGTCACCCCCCCGTCGCTCATCGCGGCGAGGCACAGCAGGACTGCTTGCATCATGAAGTCGACCGTATCGCGCGAGGGCACGGTGTCGAGTGACTGGCAGGCGCCGTGCACTGCGCGCGTTCGTGAGTCGTCGCCGTACGAAGAACAGCGCAGTTGCTGCGTTCATGCCTGAGGGGCAGCATTTCTTGCGGGGCGGTGCGTGAGCGTCATCGCGCTACAGGTCTTCGTGAGCCTGATGCTGGTCGCTGGCGCCATCGTCCTCTTCGTGTGGACGGTGCGGAGCCGAACGCTCGAGCACGCCGACCGTCTGTCGCTCGCGCCGCTCGAAGACGAGTCACCTTCCACTCAGCACCCCGGAGAGAAGCAATGAGTACGCGCATCGAGCGCATCTCGTACGACGACGAGAGCGTCCGCAGGTTCATGTTGGCGTCGATCGTCTTTGGCGCCGTCGGCATGCTGGTCGGCCTGTGGGCCGCGCTGCAGCTGGCGTGGCCGCAGCTGAACTTCGGCATCCCCTACACGACGTTCTCGCGCCTGCGCCCGCTGCACACCAACGCGGTCATCTTCGCCTTCGTCGGCAACATGATGTTCGCGGGCGTCTACTACTCGACGCAGCGCCTGCTGAAGGTGCGCATGGCGAGCGACGTGCTCTCGTCCATCCACTTCTGGGGCTGGCAGCTCATCATCGTCGCGGCGGCCATCACGCTGCCGCTCGGCATCACCACCTCGAAGGAATACGCCGAGCTCGAGTGGCCCATCGACCTCGCCATCACGCTCATCTGGGTCGTCTTCGCGGTGAACTTCTTCTGGACGCTCGCGAAGCGGAACGAGAAGCACCTCTACGTCGCCATCTGGTTCTACATCGCGACCATCGTGACGGTGGCGGTGCTGCACATCGTCAACTCGCTCGCGCTGCCGCTGAGCCCGCTCAAGAGCTACTCGGTCTTCTCAGGCGTTCAAGATGCGCTCGTGCAGTGGTGGTACGGGCACAACGCTGTCGCGTTCTTCCTGACCACGCCGATCCTGGGGATCATGTACTACTTCCTCCCCAAGGCGGCCGAGCGGCCCGTCTACTCGTACCGCCTCTCCATCATCCATTTCTGGGCCCTGGTCTTCATGTACATCTGGGCCGGCCCGCACCACCTGCTCTACACGGCGCTGCCGAACTGGGCCCAGTCGCTGGGCATGGTGTTCTCGCTGATGCTGTGGGCGCCGTCGTGGGGCGGCATGTTGAACGGCCTGCTCACGCTGCGCGGCGCGTGGAACAAGGTGCGCGAAGAGCCGGTGCTCAAGTTCTTCGTCGCCGCCGTGACGTTCTACGGCATGGCCACGTTCGAAGGCCCGCTGCTGAGCATCAAGACCGTCTCGGCGCTCGGCCACTACACCGATTGGATCATCGGTCACGTGCACGGCGGCGCGCTCGGGTGGAACGGGTTGATGGCCGCCGGCATGTTCTATTGGCTGACGCCGAAGCTCTGGAACAAGCCGCTGCACAGCAAGGGCGCCGCTGACACGCACTTCTGGCTCGCGACCGTCGGCATCGTTCTCTACATGGTCGCGATGTGGGCCTCGGGCATCAACCAGGGCCTCATGTGGCGCGCCACCAACCCCGACGGCACGCTCGTCTACCCGTCGTTCGTCGAGACGCTCATCGCGATTCGCCCGATGTACATCGTGCGCGCCATCGGCGGCAGCCTGTACCTCGCGGGCTTCGTCTTGATGATGTGGAACCTCGGCAAGACCATCGCTGGCGCCCAGAAGACCGACGGCAGCGCCGAGGTCGCCGTCACCGAAGCCCCGCCGCAGCCCGGCGTAGGCGCGGTGCTGTCGGGCCGTCCGCTGTGGTTCACCGTCGTCGCGCTCATCGCGATGCTGGCCTTCTTCGTCGTCGACAGCGTCTTCTGGGCGCTCATCCTCGTGCAGGTCATCGTGGTCGTCGGCGAGCTCGCCTACCTGCTGGGTGACAGCGGCAAGAAGGAAGGCGCGCTGTCGTGGTTCGGACTCATCGAGCGCCGACCGCTCGCCTTCACCGTGCTGACGCTCATCGTCGCGCTCATCGGCGGCGTGGCAGAGATCCTCCCGACGGTGCTCGTGAAGCAGGCCGTCCCCGCCACCGGTGAAGCGCAGAAGCCGTACACCGCGCTCGAGCTGCAGGGCCGCGACCTCTACGTGCGCGAGGGCTGCTACACCTGCCACTCGCAGATGATCCGCCCGATGCAGGCGGAGTACGTGCGCTACGGCGAAGCGTCGCGCGCTGAAGAGTTCATCTACGACTTCCCGTTTCAGTGGGGTTCCAAGCGCACCGGGCCCGACCTGCACCGCATCGGCGGCAAGTACCCCAGCCTCTGGCACTACACGCACCTGATGGATCCCCGCGCCACGAGCGAGGGCTCCAACATGCCGGCGTACCCCTGGCTCAAGGACGCGCGCATCGACGCGAAGCTGGGCAGCAAGAAGCTCGCGCTCATGCAGAAGCTCGGCGTGCCGTACACCAACGTCGACATCGACGAGGCCGTCGCGCGGCAGCAGTCACAAGGGCAAGCCGTCGTCGCTGACCTCGCGACGCAGGGCGTGGCGCTCGAGTGGAACAGCGAGATGGTGGCGCTCATCGCGTACCTCCAGCGCCTCGGCCGCGACCAGGGCGTCAAGCCCGTCGAGGCGCCCGTCGCCGCCCGGGAGAACTGACATGTACAAACAGTTCTTCGCCGGCATGACCTTCACCGCGCTGCCGCTCTTCGCGATGGCGCTCTTCCTCATCTTCTTTGCGTTGGTCGCCGTGCGCACCTTCGCCTTGCGCAGCAAACGTGACTTCGACGCGGTGGCCTCGCTGCCGCTGCAGGACGCAGAGGAGAAACGACAGTGAGCGGCCCCATTCATGAGTTCGACGGCATCAAGGAAGAGGACAACAACCTCCCCAACTGGTGGCTCGGCATCCTCTTCTCCACGATGGTCTTCGGCTTCGCGTACTGGTTCGTCTTCCACACGACGAAGGAGTTCGAGACGCACGAAGACGTGTACCGCGCCGAGGTCGCTGCGCTGAAGAAGGCGCGCCTCTCGGCCAACCCCACGAGCGACGACGCGTTGCTCGCGCTCGCTGGTGACGCGACGCAGGTCGAAGAAGGCAAGAAGGTCTTCGCGTCGACGTGCGCGTCGTGCCACGCGGCCGAAGCGCAGGGCCTCGTGGGGCCCAACCTCACCGACAAGTACTGGCTGCACGGCAACAAGCCCGGCGACCTGGTGAAGTCCATCGCCGACGGCTTCCCCGAGAAGGGCATGCCGCCGTGGGGCACCATTCTCGGGCCCGACAAGGTGAGGAAGGTGACCGCCTACTTGCTGACGGTGAAGGGCAAGAACCTCACCGGCAAAGAGCCGCAGGGCGAGCCGCTGGACTGACGGCATGACGCGCGACGAACTGCTTGGCTCGATGCGCCCCGACGGCTCGCGGCTGCGGTTGCAGCCCGCAGACGTGCGCGGTCGTTTCATGAACTGGCGCCGCGTGGTGTTCGCGGTGCTCATCGGCTTCTACGTCGCCGCGCCGTTCATCCCGGTGCGCGGCCACCCGATGATCCACCTCGACGTCGCGCGGCGGCGCTTCTACTTCTTCGGCCAGACCTTCAACGCGCAGGACTTCTGGTTGGTGCTGCTGCTCACGCTGGTCTTCGTGTTCGGTCTGCTCTTCACCACCGCCTGGCGCGGGCGCGTCTGGTGCGGCTGGGGCTGCCCGCAGACCGTGTTCCTCGAAGGGCTCTACCGACCCATCGAGCGCTTCTTCGACGGCTCGCGCGAGCAGCGCCTCAAGCTCGACGCCGCGCCGTGGTCGTTCAACAAGGTGGTGCGTCGCGTCGGCAAGTTCGTCGTGTTCCTCGTCATCAGCGCGGCCGTCGCGCACACCGCCACCGCCATCTTCGTCTCGCCTGTCGAGCTCTGGCTCATGGTGCAGGAAGGCCCGGCGGCGCACCTCGAGGCGTTCCTGCTGACGCTGGGCTTCACCGCCATCCTGCAGTTCAACTTCGCGTGGTTCCGCGAGCAGTTCTGCGTGGTGCTGTGCCCGTACGGTCGGCTGCAGTCGGTGCTGCACGACAAGGACTCCGTCACCGTCGCCTACCGCGAAGCGCGCGGTGAGCCCCGCGGCAAGCTGGTGAAGCTGGGCACGCCCGACGCGCCCGTGCGCGGCGACTGCATCGACTGCAAGCGCTGCGTCGTGGTGTGTCCCACGGGCATCGACATCCGCCGAGGGCTGCAGATGGAGTGCCTCGCGTGCACGCAGTGCATCGACGCCTGCGACGAAGTGATGGACAAGATCCACAAGCCGCGTGGCCTCATCGACTTCGCCTCGCAGCGCGAGCTGACCGGCGCACCTCGCCAGACGTTGCGACCGCGCGTGGTGGTCTACGGCGCGCTCACCGCGCTGGCGCTCGTGACCTTCCTCGTGGCGCTCGCGCTGCGGACGCCGTTTGAAGCGAACATCGTGCGCGCGCGCGGTGCGATGCCCTTCGTCGTCGACGGCGACCGCGTGACCAACGCCTTCGAGGTGCACCTGTTCAACAAACAACCCGACGCCGCGCAGTTCCGCCTCACGGTGCGCGCGCCGGGTGAGGCGAACGTCGTCATCGGCACGCCGTCGCTGCACCTGGACTCACTTGCCGACGCGCGCGTGCCCGTGTCGGTGTCGCTGCCACGTTCCCTTTCGTCCACGACGCTGACGCTGCAAGTCACCGACGAGACGTCCGGCACCCTGCGCGAAGTACCGGTTCGGTTTCTCGGCCCAAACCCTGCAAAGGCATCAGCACCATGAAGAAGATCCTCGTCGCCATGGATGGCTCGGACGCCGCGATGCACGCCGCGCGGCTGGCGCTCGAGCTCGCTGAGAAATCGAACGGCGCGGTCACGCTGGTGCACGTCGTGCCCTTCGTGGTCATGCCCACCGACATCCCCCTCGACACCGGCCAGCTGACGGCCGACGCGCAGGCCGCTGGCGAGAAGCTCCTCGTCGACGCCGCCCGCGCGCTCGGGCGTCCAGACCTGGCGCGCGTGTGCCTCAAGGGCTCCGCCGGCGACGCCGTCAGCGAGCTCGCCGAGAGAGATGACTTCGATCTCGTGGTGGTCGGCAGCAAGGGCCACAACGCCGTCACGCGCGTCCTCATCGGCTCCGTGTCGGATCGCGTGGTGCATGTCTGCAAGAAGCCTGTCCTCGTCGTCCGTTGAACCCTGTTCGGAGCGCGCCTTCTGCGTACTCCTCTCGAAAGTGCGCAGAGCCTGCGCACGGGAGCCTGAATGAAGCACCGCATTCTCGTGGTTGATGACGAGCAGAACGCGCGCGACGCGCTCAAGACGATCCTCAGCGAAGAAGGCTACGACGTGGCCGAGGCGGCAGACGGCGAAGCCGCGTTGAGCGCGCTGGCGTCGTTCCGCCCTGAAGCGGTGCTCTGCGACATCCGCATGCCGAAGCTGGACGGCCTCGAGGTGCTCAAGCGCGCCCGCGCCGACGGCTACGCCGGCACGTTCATGATGATGACGGCGCACGGGTCGATCGAAACGGCCGTGAAGGCCATGAAGGACGGCGCCGAAGACTTCCTCACCAAGCCCGTCGACGTCGGCGCGGTGCTGGCGCGCCTCGAGAAGGTGCTCGAGAAATCGGCGCTCAAGACCGAGAACGCGCTGCTGCGTGAGCGCCTGCGCGAGAAGTACAAGTTCTCGAACATCGTCGGCGAGTCGGCCGAGCTGCAGGCGGTGTTCGACGTCGTGGCCCGCGCCGCGCCTACGCGCGCCACCATCCTCGTGCTGGGTGAGTCAGGCACCGGCAAGGAACTCGTGGCCCAGGCGATTCACGAGGCCTCGCCGCGGCGCGACAAGCCCTTCGTGAAGGTGAACTGCGCGGCGCTCACCGAGACGCTGCTCGAGAGCGAGCTCTTCGGTCACGAGAAGGGCAGCTTCACCGGCGCGTTGGGTCGTCGTGAAGGCCGCTTCGAGCTGGCGAACGGCGGCACCTTGTTCCTCGACGAGCTCGGGGAAATCAGCCCGGCGCTGCAGGTGAAGCTGCTGCGCGTGCTGCAGCAGCAGGAGTTCGAGCGCGTCGGCGGCACCCAGACGCTGAAGGTCGACGTGCGCGTGGTGGCCGCGACCAACCGCGACCTCGAGGCCCACGTGAAGGCCGGGCACTTCCGCGAAGACCTCTACTACCGGCTGAACGTCGTGTCGGTGACGCTGCCGCCGCTGCGCCGTCGCAAGAGCGATCTGCCGGCGTTGGTGACGCACTTCCTGGAACTCTACGGCCGCGTGCACGGCAAGCAGCTCACGGGCCTCGCGCCTGGCACGTTGAACGCGCTGCTGGCCTACGACTGGCCCGGCAACGTGCGCGAGCTGGGCAACGTCATCGAGCGTGCGGTGGTGTTGGCCCGCGGCGCCGAGCTGACGTCAGACGATCTGCCCGCCACGCTGCTCGGGCCGCGCCCGACGGTGGTCGGCAGCGGGAACCTCATCCCCGGCGCGACGCTGTACGACATCGAGCGCGAGGCCATCTTGCGCACGCTCGAGATGGTCGACGGCTCGACCTCCCGCGCGGCCGACGTCTTGCGCATCTCGGTGCGCAAGATTCAGTACCGGCTCAAGGAATACGCCGAGGCCGATCGCGCCGCCGCCAAGCCGCAGGTCAACTGATCAACCCAGCGGCAGCACCACGTCGAAGCGCGCGCCACCCAGCCCGCTGTCGTGCACTTCGATGCGGCCGCCGTGCTGCGAGATGATGGCGTGGCTGATGGGCAGGCCCAGGCCCGAGCCCTGCGGCTTGGTGCTGAAGAACGGCTCGAAGATGCGATCGCGCTTCTCGGGCGCGATGCCTTCGCCCGAGTCTTCGACCGACACGCGCAGCGCGTTGGGCTCCGAAGACGCCGACACCAGCACGCGGCCACCTTCTGGGCAGGCGTCGAGCGCGTTGATGGTGAGGTTCATGAAGACCTGCTTGAGCTGATCAGCGTCGCCTCGCAGCTCCGGCACTTCAGGCAACACCAGCTCGAGCGTCACGTTGCGGCGCTGCGCCTGCTCGGCCAGCAGCGCGGTGATGCGCCCCAGCAGCTCGTGCAGCGAGAACGGCAGCAGCGTCGCCGGCGCCGGCCGCGCGAACTGCAGGAAGTCGTGGAGGATGTGCTCGAGCCGACGGATCTCGTCGCGCACCAACAGCAGCGGGTCGAGCAGCGGCTGCTGAATGCCTTCGTCCAGCTTGCGCACGCGGCGCTCGAGCACCGCCAGCTGCAGCGCCGCGGCGTTGAGCGGGTTGCGGATCTCGTGTGACAGGCCGGCGGTTAGCGTGCCCACCGACGCCAGCCGCTCCGCCGCCTGTGCGCGACGGCTCAGCTCGCGGTTCTCGGCGTGCGTCTGCACGTGGTGCACGGCCTTCGAGACCGTGACCAGCAGGTCGGGCGTGGCGCACGGCTTGACGAGGTAGTCCCACACGCCGGCGCGCACCGCGGCCGCCGCCGACTCGACCGACGCGTGGCCCGTCAGCAGCACCACCTCGCACTCCGGGTTCTCCTGCTTGAGCTGCTCGGCCAGCAGCGTGCCGTCGCCGTCGGGCAGGCGGAAATCGACGAGCGCCACGTGCACCCAGCCGCGCGCCACGCGGTGCGCCGCTTCACACGACGCCGCGCTGCGCACCTGGTACCCGAGGTCCGAGAGGATCTCCGTGAGGTTGTCGACGAAGGCCGGGTTGTCTTCCACCAGCAAGATGTGTCCGCTCATCGGCGCGCTCCATGCGTCGGGAGCCAGAACGAGAAGCGCGCGCCACCCAGCGGCCCGGTCTCGAAGCTGATCTCACCGCCGTGCCTCTCGACCACGCGCTTGACCAGCGCGAGCCCCAGCCCGATGCCACCTTGTCGCGACGACACCAGCGGCTCGAACAGCCGCGCGCGAATGCCGGGGTCCACGCCGGGCCCGGTGTCGTCGATGGTGAAGCGCACGCGCGAAGCGTCCGGCGCTTCCAACGTGAGTCGCACGCGGCCGGTGGGCGCCGCGAAGGACACGGCGTTGTCGAGCAGGTTCACCATCGCCTGCCGCAGCTGGAACGCGTCGCCGCGCAGCGGGCAGGGCGGCCCGACGATCTCCACCTGCACGCCATCAGGCACGTTGATCGACCGGCGCGCCTCCTCCGCCAGCTCCTGCAGCGACGTCGACGAGAGCCCCAGCGGCCGCTCGGCGATGAGGTTGAGCAGCTGCGTGATGATGTCGTTCGACAGCTTCACCTGCTGGCCGATGCGCTCGAGGTGTTTGAGCGCGCGCTCGTCGTGGCCGGGCCGGCCCTTGAGCACGTGCAGCGAGGTCTCGATGACGCCCAGCGGGTTGCGCAGCTCGTGGCCGATGCTGGCGACCAGCTGCCCGTAGGTCGCCAGTCGCTCGGTGCGCGCCTGCGCGGCGTCGAGGTCTTCCCGGTAGGTGTGCAGCATCAACGCGAGGTCGAGATCGCACGCGCGCTCGACGGCGGTGCGCGTCGCCTGGTCGTCAGCCTGCAGCAGCGCGTCGAAGCCCACGCGCATCACGTTCATCGCCGAGACCATGTAGTGCTGAGGCAGCGCGATGCGCACGTGCACGCGGCCGATGCGCGCGCGGCGGTCGACGTAGGCCTCGTCCCACGGGCCCTGCAGCAGCTCGCCCATCCACTTCACCAGCGTGCCCTTGAGCTGGCCCACGTGGCGCTCCCCGCGCGTCAGCGCGGCTGCGGCGTCGGGGTGCTCCAGCACGCGCGCGTAGAACGCCTCTGCGAGGCGGGGAAAGTGTGGCGCCAGCAGCGGGTGCACCGCGCGCAGCGCCGCTTCGTCGTCGGCCGAGAAGCCCACGTACCGTTTGAGGTCTTGAAAGAGGGCGTACACGCGCGAGGTTTCTACGCCCAAGCGTGAGGCAGGTGTGCTTGAAACCCCTCTCGTGGCCGACACGCATGGACACCTGGTCTTCGCTTGTGGCCCCAGCCTCTACGCGGTGCCAGCCGACACGGCCTCTGAAGTGGTGAACGTGCCGTCGCTGACCCGCGTGCCGGGAGCTCCGGGGCATCTGCTCGGCGTCTTCGCGCACCGCGGCGAAGTGTTGCCGGTGGTCGACTTGACGCGCCTCACCGGGCGTCCGCTCGATGACGCGTTCAAGCGCGCCGTGTTGGTGAGAACGCCGCGCGGCGCCGTGGCGCTGACGGCCACCCGCGTGCTGGGCGTGTCGGTGCTGGAAGGCACCTTCGAGCGGCTCGGCGAGACCGGCGTGCACGCGCACCTCCGCGGCCCCGCGCGCGCCGCCGCCGGAGAGGTCGCGGTCATCGACACGCAGACCTTCGTCGACTTCCTCTCGAACGCGTGACGCCCGCGGCTCCGCTGATCGAGGGCGTGGTGCTGTGTCGGGTCGGCCCGCATCGCCTCGCCGTGCACGCGCAGGAAGTGACGGCCTTCGACGCCTACGACGGCACCGCGCCCTACGCCGGCGCCGGGTTTGACGCCGGGCTGCAGGCGCCCGGTGACGCGCGCGTGCTGCGGCACCACGCCACCCGCCTCGCGGTCGACAGCGTCGAAGTGCGTGCCGAGCAGTTGCCGCTGTTGGCGGTGCCGAGCGTCATGGCGGGCGTGTGGGGCGGCGCGTTGGCTGGCTTCGTCGAGACCGCGGGCGCGCTCTGGCCCGTCGTGCGGCTCTCGCTCCTCGCCGCTGAGCCCGAGGCCGCGTCATGACGCCGTCGCCGTTGAAGGGCCTGCACCGGTGGATCACGAACCTGTCAACGGTCGCGGTGTTGATGGGCGTGGCCATCGCCTGCGTCTACGCGTGGATCGACATCTCGTTCCCCGTCGGCACGCGGCTCACGTTCGGCGTGCTGCTCGTCGCCATCATCGTCGGCAACAACCTCATCGGTGACCGCGAAGAGCAGCGGCGCCTCTCGGTGCTGCGCGGGCTGGGCGACGGCACGCTGCCGCACACCGAAGAGAACCTGCTCGCGGCCGCGCGCGAGGCGATGCGCCTGCCGGAGGTGTCGTTCTGGCTGTGCCTCATCTTCCTGCTGTTCGGCGCCGTCGTCGTCTCCGGCGCGTGGGTGGCGCTGACCGAGGTGCCGCTCACCGTCGCGCTGCGCGTCGCCTTCATCGGCGTCGTCATCGCGCCGCTAACGGCCACGCTCGCGCTCTTGGCCAGCGTGCCCCGCAGCCGCGTGGTGTTGGCGAAGCTGGTCGCCGCGGGCCTGCCGGTGACGACGCTCTACGCGGGCGTGCCGGTGCGCTTCGCGCTGCGTCGTCGGCTGATGGGCTACGCGCTCGTCTCGCTCTTCGCGCCGCTCGCGCTGGTGGCCGAGCTCGCCTTGTCGCGCTTGCGCGCGTTGCTCGACCGCCTCGTGCTGGCCAGTGACGCCGCCGAGCTGCAGGCCGTCGTCGCCGAGCAACGTGAAGCCGGCTTCCTGCCCGTGCTGGGCCTCGTGCTCCTTGTCGTCTTTGTCGTGTCGGTGACCGCGTGGCTCGTGGGCTCGATGGTGGGCGACCCGCTCAAGGCGCTCGCCGCCGAGACCGAACGCCTGGCGCGCGGCCAGCACGGCGAGCCGCGCTTCGTCGCCGCCGAGTACGACACCTGGGCTGCCGCCGGCGCCATCGCCGCGATGGAAAGTCAGCTGGTCGAACTGCTGGCGCGGCTGAGCCTCGCCACGGGGTCCATCGTCGGCGCGACCGACTCGCTGCGCGAAGGCCCGGAGCCGGCCGAGGCGCGCGTCGAGCTGCAGCGCGCGAACCTCGACGCCACCAGCGCCACCACGCACGAGCTCGCCCGCAGCGCCCGCGACATCGCCACCAACGCACAGCGCGTGTCAGAGCTGGCCGCCGCGACGCTGGCCGCCGCGCGCACCGGTCGCGACGGCGCCGACGGCTTCCTCGCGGCGATGGCGCAGGTGCGCGGCGGCAATCAGGCCATCGCCGACTCGGTGGTGCGCCTCAACAAGCGCGTGCAGCAGGTCGGGCGCATCATCGAGTTCATCAACGGCATCGCCGACAAGTCAGATCTGCTGGCGCTCAACGCGGAGCTCGAGGGCAACAAGGCCGGCGAGGTCGGCCGCGGCTTCTCGCTCGTCGCCGCTGAGATGCGTCGATTGGCTGAGTCCGTCATGCAGTCGACCGAAGAGATCCGCCGACTCATCGACGAGATCCGCGACGCGACCAACGCGGCGGTGATGGCCACCGAAGCCGGCGTGAAGGCCACTGACGCCGGCGCTGCGTTGGCCCAGCGGGTCGGCGTCGGCCTCTCGCGCATCGTCGATGACGCCAACCAGTCGTCGAGCGCGATGCAGAGCATCAGCCTCGCCACGTCGCAGCAGCAGCAGGGCACCGATCAACTCGTCGACGCCATGGCCGACATCCTCCGCAGCACCGAGGCGTCGAGCGCCGCTGGCCGCGAGATGCGGCACGCGCACGACGCGCTCGTCACCCTGGCGCGTGAGCTCGAGCACACCGTCGCGGGCTTCGAGGTGAAGCCGTGAAGCACGAGGCGTGGCTCCAGGGGCGCACGCGCTGGCTGCTGACGCCGGTGGTGACGGCGAACGCCGCGGTCGGGCTGCTCGCGGCGCCGTGGCTCGACGTGCTGCTCGACGGGCTGATGCTCGACGTGCAGGTCGCGCGCCTGTTGTCGGTGGCGTGGGCCGGCTTCGCCACCGCGGCGCTCGTGGGCTTGGGGCTGCGACGCCTCGCGACGTTTCAGGGCCTCGCTGACGGCACGCTCGCGGTGACGAGGGAACGTCGCCTCACCGCGCTCTCGGAGCTGCGGCGCGTGTCGGCCTGGCTCTCGCTGGCGTCGTTCATCTTCTGGGTCGCGACCTCGCTGCTGCTCGGCGTCTCGCTGGCCAGCTTCGCCGACGGTGACGCCAGCGCTATCGGGCGCCTGCTCTTCCTCGGTGCGCTCTTCGGCCCGCTCGCCGCGGTCCTGGTGGCGCTGATGTTGTCGAACCGCTGCAACGAGGCGAGCGACCGGCTGTCCGACGGGCTCCCGCCGCACGACGTGGTGGCCGCGGCGCCGGGCATCGACTGGGGTGTGCGCGGCCGCATGGTGGCCTTCACCGTGCTGCTGACGGCGGTGCCCGTCATCGTCGCCGCCGACATGTCGAAGCGCGCCATCGACAGCGCGCCCGC
>CAYWON010000086.1:9364-12428 GCA_964459885.1 uncultured Archangium sp. | reverse complement strand
TGCCCGTCATCGTCGCCGCCGACATGTCGAAGCGCGCCATCGACAGCGCGCCCGCCCGGTTGGCGCAGCTGACGCCTGAAGCGCGCATCGACGAAGCGGAGCGCATCTTCCGCGACCTCGCCGTGCACCTCGGCGCCTTCGGGCTGCTCGCGGTCGCGTTCGCGGTGTTGGCGGCGTCGGCGGCGGGGCGCAGCATTGCCGGCCCGCTTCAGCAGCTCGCGCAGCAGGCGCAGCGTTTGGCCGCAGGTGAGCTGGGCGTCTCGCGCGTCATCGCCGCTGACGGTGAGGTGTGGCGCGTCACCGGCGTGTTCGCGCAGCTCCACGAGCGGCTCGCCGGGCTCGTCGGCAAGCTGGTCGGCGCGGGCCGCGACGTGAAGGGCGCGTCGGAAGCGCTCTCGCGCACGTCAGCGCGGTCGGAGGCCACCGCCACCGAGCAGGCCGCGGCGCTCAACGAGACGTCGGCCACCACCGAAGAGCTCGCCCGCAGCGCGCGGCAGATCGCCGTCAGCGCTGGCTCGGTGTTGGAGCTGGCGCGCCGCACGCTTGGCGCCGCCCAGCAGGGCACGCACGACGCCGCGGCGTTCCAGGCCGCCGTCGACCGCATGAAGCAGGACAACCGCAGCATCGCGAGCGCGGTCGATCGCCTGCAGCGGCGCGTGCAGCAGATCGGCCGCATCGTCGAGCTCATCAACACGGTGGCAGACCGCAGCGATCTGCTGGCGCTCTCGGCCGAGCTGGAAGGCACGCGCGCCGGTGACGTGGGCCGCGGCTTCTCGCTGGTCGGCGCCGAGATGCGCCGCCTCGCAGAGAACGTGCTCGAGTCGACCGCTGAGGTCGAAGAGCTGATCGCCGAGATCCGCGACGCCACAGTCAGCACCGCCGAGGCCACCGAGCGCGGCGGCGTGTTGACCGAGCGCGGCACGGCCCTCGCCGATGACGTCACCGCCTCGCTGATGCGCGTCGCCGAGCTGGCGGAAGAGACGTCGGCGCAGGTGCGCACCATCACGCTGGCCACGCAGCAACAGCAGAGCGGCACCGATCAACTCGCCGAGGCGATGGGCGACATCCTCACCGGCACGCAGCAGGAGCTGGTCGTCACGCAGCGCCTCGCCGAGGTGAACCAGCAGCTGTTGGGCCTCGCGTCGTCGCTGCAGGAAGCGGTGACGCGCTTCGCGGCAGAGGGCGAGGGCTAGCGTGTCGTCGGGCCGCGAAAAGCTGCTCGCGCAGTTCCGCGAGCTGGTCGTCGAGCGCCTCGCGCGGCTGAATCGCGCGCTGATGACGCTCGAGGCCGGCGCCGACGCAGAGTCCGGCAAGCAGACGCTGCGCGAGCTGCATGGCCTCAAGGGCGAGGCGCGCATGATGGGCTTCGCCGACATCAACTCGCTCGTGCACGAGATGGAGGAGCTCGTGCGCGTCACCGAGCCGCGCGGCTACGCCTTGGCGCCCGGTTCGGTCGATGCGCTGCTCGTCGTCAGCGACGCCGTGCAGGTGCTGTCGGGCGCCATGGCCGGTGAGCCGCCCGACGTGCCGCGGCTGCTCGAGTGGCTCAAGACCTCGCTGACCGCCGAGCGCGCGTTGAGCCCGGCACCTGCGGCAGAGAAGGGTGTGCCCGCGCCGCCGCCCAGCGCGCCCACGCCGCCGCCGGTCGCGTCGCCGGTGGTGCCGAAGGCCGCCGAGCCGCGCGCGCTCGACACGTCGATCCGCATCACGCAGCAGAGCCTCGACGTGCTCACCAGCGGCACCACCAACCTCCAGCAGCGTGCCCGCGCGCGCGAAGCGACGGCGGCCATGCGGCGGCAGCTGGTGCGAGAGTTGGTCGCGCTGCACCGCGCCGCCGAAGATCTCGGCCCTGCGGCTCAGGAACTCGCCGCGCGGCTCGGCAACGCGAAAGAGCTCGCGTCGGATCTCAACCGTCGCGAGACGATGCTCAACACCGACGAGCTCAAGGACCTCACACACCTCTCGGAAGAGATCACCGCGCTGCGCATGGTACCGCTGTCGGTGTTGTTTGAGCCGTACCCGCGCATGGTGCGCGAGCTGGCGCGCGAGCTGGGGAAAGACGTCGACCTCACCGTCGAAGGTGAAGACGAGCGCGTCGACCGTTCGGTGCTCGACGCTTTGAAAGACCCGCTGCTGCACCTGGTGCGCAACGCGCTCGACCACGGCCTCGAGGCCCGCGACGAGCGCGTCGAAGCCGGGAAATCGCCGCGCGGCGCGATGACCTTGAGCGCCCGGCGAGAAGGCGAGCGCGTGGTGCTGCGCGTGCGCGACGACGGCCGGGGCCTCACGCCCGCAGCGCTCCGCCAGGTCGCCGTGCGTCGCGGCCTGTTGTCGGAAGCCGAGGCTGAGCGGCTCTCGGACGCCGCGTCGATCGATCTCATCTTCCAGTCGGGTTTCTCGTCTCGCGACGCGGTGACTGACGTGTCCGGGCGCGGCGTGGGCCTCGACGTGGTGCGCACGCGGTTGTTGGGCGTCGGCGGCGAAGTCACCGTCGACAGCACACCGGGCCTGGGCGCCACCTTCGAGCTGCGCGTGCCCGTGAGCCTGACCGTGGCGCCCGTGCTCTTCGTGCAGAGCGGCGACGAGACGCTGTGCCTCACCGCATCGAACGTGGTGCGCGCTCTTGAGGTCGACCCTTCGCAGCGCACCGAGCTCGCGGGGCGGCCGGCGCTGCGCGTCGAAGGCGAGGTGCTGCCGTTCTCGTCCATCGCGTCGCTGCTCTTCGCGGCGCCCGAGCGGCTCCCGTCTGACGGCGAGCTGGTGCTCGTCTTGCGCGGTCGCGGGCAGTCAGCGGCCATCGCGGTGGACCGCGTGTTGGAAGAACGCGTGCAGGCGGTGATGCCGCTCAAGGGCCTGCTCTCTCGCTACCCTCATCTCTCCGGCGCCACGCCGTTGGCCGACGGCGCCCTGGCGTTGGTGCTGGCGGCGCCGCACCTCGTTGCCACCGCGCACGGTCGCGAGGTTCGTCTCGGCGCAGCGCCCACCCGTCGGCGCGAGGTGCAGCGGCGCCGTGTGCTGGTGGTCGACGACTCGCCGCTGACGCGCGAGCTCCTGGTCTCGTTGT
>CAYWON010000086.1:0-9264 GCA_964459885.1 uncultured Archangium sp. | reverse complement strand
CGTGTGCTGGTGGTCGACGACTCGCCGCTGACGCGCGAGCTCCTGGTCTCGTTGTTGGAATCTGTCGGCTACGCCGTGGTGCAGGCCGTCGATGGCGGCGCCGCGATGGACGTGTTGGTGCGCGAGCCGGTGGACATCGTCGTCACTGACCTCGAGATGCCCAACGTCGACGGCCTCGAGTTGACGCGTCGACTCAAGAGCCACGCCACGTACCGCGCGCTGCCCGTCGTCATCGTGACGACCCGCGGCAGCGAGCAAGACCGCCGCCGCGGCATGGAAGCGGGCGCCGACGGCTACGTCACCAAGGGCGACCTCGTGCGGCAGGACCTGGTCGACGTAGTGGCCCGCTTGCTGGCATGAAGAGCGCTCAACGGTGCGCTTTGGGAGTGTTCTGAATGGCTTCGAGAGTCGGGGTGCTGGTCGTCGATGACAGCCCGCTCATTCGTCAGCTGATCGTCGAGGCCCTGCAGAAGGACCCCGACGTCGAGGTGCTGGGCACCGCCGAGAATGGCGAGCAGGCCATCTCGATGGCGGCCACGTTGAAGCCGCAGGTCATCACCATGGACGTCGACATGCCGGTGATGGACGGGTTGACCGCCACCGAGCGCATCATGGCCGACCACCCGACGCCCATCCTCGTGCTGACGGCCGACCCGCGGAACCAGGCCCCCGAGCTGACGCACCGCGCGTTGGCGGTGGGCGCGTTGGCGCTGCGCGTGAAGCCCGGCGCCGAAGGCGACATGGCCAGCCTCGCCCGCGAGGTGAAGCTGCTCGCCAGCATCCGCGTCATCCGTCACGTGCGCGGCGTGAAGAAGACCGCGACGTCTCCTTCGGGGGTGACCGAAGCCCCGGCGGCGCAGCCGTTCGCCGCGACCGGCATCGGCGTGGTGTGCATCGCCAGCAGCACCGGCGGGCCGCAGGTCGTGCAGAAGCTGCTGTCGGAGCTGCCCGCTGATTTCCCCGCGCCCATCGCGGTGGTGCAGCACATCAACTCGGCCTTCGCTGACTCGCTGGTGAGCTGGCTCGCCGGTTCTTCGAAGTTGAAGGTGAAGGTCGCGAAGGACGGCGATCTGCTGGCGGCAGGGACGGTCTTGTTGGCGCCGGCCGACGCGCACCTGACCATCTCTGCGCGTGGGCGCGTGGCGGTGGCGCCGGGCCCCGCGCGCGACGGCCACGTTCCGTCGGGCAGCGCGCTCTTCGAGTCGGCCGCGAAGGTCTACGGTCGCCGCGCGGTCGGGGCGATCCTGACGGGCATGGGCAATGACGGCGTCGACGGCCTCGCCGCCATCCGCGCGGCCGGCGGCAAGACGCTCGCGCAGAACCAGGAGACCGCCATCGTCTTCGGCATGCCCGGCGCGGCCATCGCGCGCGGCATCGTCGATCATGTGTTGCCGGGTGACGACTTCGGGGCGGCGTTGCTCAAGCTCGCGCGCGGCGTCGACCTCGAGAAGTGACGGCCAGCCTCGAGCCGCTGCTGCGCTTCATCGCCGATCGCACCGGCACCGCCCTCTCACGCCAGCAACGCGCCCGCCTCGAACGAGAGCTGACGCAGCGTGTGTCCACAGCCGGAGACGTCACCGCGCTGCTCACGCGGCTCCAGTCTGTGTCGGGCGCGCTCGAGCTCGCGCAACTGCTCTCTCTGGTGTCGGTGCACAAGACCGACCTCTTCCGCGACGAGACGCAGCTCGCGGCGCTGACCGACTCAGTGCTCAGGCCACGCGTCGCTGAGGGTCGGCCACTGATGGTGTGGAGCGCTGGCTGCTCGACGGGCGAAGAGGTGGCGACGCTGCTGATGCTGCTCGCCGAATCGGGCGCGCACCCCGGTAGTCGGGTGCTGGGCAGCGACCTCTCGCCGACGGCGCTGAAAGAAGCTCGGGCGCTGACCTTCTCTGAACCGGTGCTGCGGCGGGTGCCGCCGACGCTGCTCTCCCGGTACTTCTTGTCTTCGCGCGGCGACGACGCGCGGCGAGCGTTGATCCCCTCGCTTTCTGAGCGCGCCCGCTTCATGCAGCACAATCTCGTCGACTGGCCGTACCCGTTCGCTGAAGGCGGCGGGCTCTTCGACGTCATCGTGTGCCGCAACGTGCTCATCTATTTCACCGCTGAAGCTGCGCGACTGACGGTGCAGCACTTCGTCGAACGACTGCGTCCTGGCGGCGTGCTGGTCTTGTCGGCCGCCGAGCCGCTGCTGGAGCCCGTGGCGGAGCTGTCGACGCTGAAGGTGCCTGGCGCGTTCTTCTACGTGCGCGGGCCGGCGAAGGTGGAAGCGCCGACGCACGTGCCCACGCGTGTGCCGCCGCCTCCGATGAAAGCAGCGCCGCTGCCGCAGCCAGTGGTGACCGGTGAGTTCCCGGTGGTGCTCTCGGCAGAAGACGAAGAGCTCAAGCTCTTCGCGCTGGTGCTCGACTGGGCGGCGGAAGGCGGCGATCACCCCGAGACCGAAGCCGGCCTGCGCAAGGCGCTGTACCTCGCGCCGCGGCTGGCGGCGGGCCGCTACCTGCTGGGGTTGTTGCTCGAGCGCCGCGGGTTGAACGCGGAAGCGGCCAGCGAGTACCGCCGCGCGCTGACGTTGCTCGAGTCGGGGACCGCGTTGGCGTGCGCGTTCTATTTAAATAACGAGCGGCTCTTGGCGGCGTGTCGGCTCAAAATTCCCGCTCGCGGTGGCGGCCTCCTCGGCGCTAGGGACCGCTGACGAACGAGCCGATGCGCTTTCTCTACGTCATCGCCACCTGGCTGGTCTTCGCGGTGCTCTTCCCCGTGCTGTCGTTGATGCGGAAGACGCGCGACGGCTTCTGGCAGCGCCTCGGGTTCTACCCGGCGGGTCTGTTGCCGTCAGACGGCGCGCCGAGGCTGTGGCTGCACGGCGCGAGCGCGGGAGACCTGCTGGCGTTGGCGCCGATGATTGAACGGCTGCGCGCGCGATTTCCGACGGCGAAGATCATCGTCAGCACCATCACCAACACCGGGCACCTGATGGCGCACCAGCGCCTCAAGCACGTCATCGACGCGGCCATCTACGCGCCCTGGGATCTGTTCGGCGCCACGCGACGCGCTGTCGCCAGGGTGAAGCCCGACCTGCTGGTGCTCGAGTACACGGAGATCTGGCCGAACCTGATCCGCGCGGCGCACGACCACGGCGCGAAGCTCGCACTGACGAACGGGCGTTTCTCGGCGACCAACCTCAGCCGCTACCGCGCGATGTTCGAGCTCATCGGCAACCCGCTGCACGACATCGACCTCTTCCTGATGCGCGAAGACGTGGAAGCCGAGCGCGTGCTGAAGCTCGGCGCCGCGACGGAGCGTGTTCGCGTGACGGGCAACACCAAGTTCGACGCGCTCGTGCCGTTGGCGGCGGCGGTCGAAGATCTCGCGTTGCGCGCGGCGCTCGGCCTGCGTGACGGCGACCGCGTGTGGATTGTGGGCAGCACCCACGAAGGAGAAGAGGAGCTCATCTTCTCGGCGTACAAGCAGCTGCTGACGGTCGCGCCGTCGCTCAAGCTGGTGGTCGCGCCGCGCTACCTCGAACGCACCGAGCGCGTGGTGCAACTGGGGCGCGACGCGGGGCTGCACGTGGGGCTGCGCTCGAAAGAGAACCCCGAGCAGGCGCCCGTGGTGGTGCTGGACACCATCGGCGAGCTGGCGCGGGCGTACCGGCTGGCGACCATCGTGTTCGTGGGAGGCAGCTTCACCACGCGCGGCGGCCAGAACATCCTGGAGCCCGCGGCGCAGGGAAAGCCGGTGTTGTTCGGGCCGCACATGGAGAACTTCCGCGACTCGGTGCAGGTGTTGGTGGGGCGCGGCGGCATTCAGGTGAACGACGTGGCGCACCTCGTGCGTGTGATGTCGGAGCTGTTGGAGCGCCCCGAGAGCATCGAGTCAGTCGGCGAGCTGGCGCGCGCGGCGGTGCGACAGATCTCAGGCGCGAGCGATCGCAACGTCGACGCGCTCGCCGCGCTCCTCCCGGTGCCGAAATGACGCGCGAGGCGACGGCGCGGCGCGCGAACGTGAAGACTCCGCAATGCGTTGAGTCGCGCGAGCGTGTGGGCGGGGAGCGGCGCGCGAACGTGAAGAACCAGCATTCCCCCTCTCCCTGCGCTAGCGGGGAGAGGGGTGGGGTGAGGGGCCGCGCTCACCGATGAAGATCCTCCACCTCCTCGCCTCGCCGTACTTCACCGGCCCCGCCGAGGCCGTGACCCAACTCGCGCTCGCACAGCGCGCCCTCGGCCACGACGTCACCATCGCCATCGATCGCAAGCGCACCACCAACACCAGCGAAGAACTCGCGGTCCCACGCCTCGAACCGCTGCAACTCCTCTCTCCGCTCCCGCTCGAGCTCTCCGTCAAATCGACGCCCTTCGGCATGCTGCGCGACGTGATGACGCTGCGAAGCTCGCAAGCCGACGTCGTTCACTCGCACTTCAGTCACGACCACACGCTGCTGCGCCTCGGTCGTCCGCGCGGCGCGGTGGTCGTCCGCTCCTTCCACGCGCCACGTTCGGTGCGGTGGGCGACACCGGCGGCCGACGGCTTCACCGTCCCGATGGACGCGCTCGCGAGAAAGCTCCTCGGCCACAAGGTGATGGTGCTGCCAGCGCTCGTCGCTGCGGAGTTCGTCCCCGCAAATGACCGCGCAGCGCTGCGCCGCGAGCTCGGCCTCCCCGCCAGCCCGCTCATCGGCATGGTCTCGACGTTCCAGTCGTCACGGCGTCACGCCCTCGCGCTCGAGGCCTTCGCCCGCCGCACCGACGGCGCGCACCTCGTCCTCATCGGCGACGGCCCGCTCGAAGCAGAGCTGCGCGCGAAGGCGGGAGACCGCGTGCACTTCGCCGGCTACCAATCTGGCGCCGCCTTCGTGAAGCACCTGCAGGCGCTCGACGAGGTGTGGGTGCTCGGCCTCGGCAACGACTGGAGCGCCCGCGCCGCAGCCCAGGCGCGCGCGTGCGGCGTCCGCGTCGTCGCTGTCGACGAAGGCGCGCTGGCTCAACACGCCGACGTGCTCGTCGAGCCGACGGTCGAGGCGTTGCTCTCGGCGCCGCAGACGCGGCTGGCGACGACGCCCGAGCCGCCAGCCGCCATCGCCGCGCGCGTCATCGACTTCTACGCGCGGTGCCGGGAATGAACTGGTACGGGCCGCCGACGTGGCGCACCTGGCTCCTCGCGCCGCTCTCGTTTCTCTATTGGTGCATCACGCGCACCTGGCACGCGCTCTTCGACCTCGGCCTGCGCACGCCCGAGCGGATTCCCGGCGTCACGGTGGTGTCCGTCGGCAACATCGTCGTCGGCGGCGCTGGCAAGACGCCGCTCATCATCCACCTCGCCAATGAGGCCGTGGCGGCCGGCCACCGCGTCGCCGTGCTGAGCCGCGGCTACGGTCGACGCCGCAGCGAGCCCGTTGCCTTCACCGCTGCGTCGCTGCCCCCGGTCGACGAAGCGGGAGACGAGCCCCGGCTCATCGCGCGGAGCTGCCCCGCGGTGACGCTCTTCGTCGACGCCGATCGCGTGGCGGCCGCGCGTCGGGCCGCGAGCGCCGGGTTTCAACTGCTGCTGCTCGACGACGGGTTTCAGCACCGACGGCTCGCCCGCGACGTGGATCTCGTCGTCGACGTCGGCGCCGGCAACGGCTTCGTGCTCCCCGCGGGGCCGTTGCGCGAGCCCGTGTCAGCGCTGCGGCGCGCCACGCACGTGTGGAAGCGCGAGATCGACGTCGTGACCTCGGTCAAGACGCTGCGCGCGCCAGACGGCACCACCCATCCGCTCTCCGGCGCGAAGGTGGTGTTGTTGCTCGGTGTCGCGCGGCCCGAGCGCGTCGTCGAGTCGGTGACGGCCGCCGGCGCGTCGGTGCTGGGGCTGCACGGCTACCGCGATCACCACGCGTTCACCGCCGACGAAGTCGCGCGCGCGCAGGCCGACGCGGCAGCGCACAGCGCCATCCTCGCGACGACCGCGAAAGACGCCGAACGACTCCCGGCGGGGACGGCGTACGTGCTTCAGCAGACGCTCACCGCGCCGCCGCTCGCATCGCTCTTGTCGCCCCGTCGGTGAGATGCCAAAGCGCGGCGCTGTGTCGTCTGCGCTCCTGAAACGATTCCCCAACGTGAAGGTGTTGGTGGTGGGCGACCTGCTCGCCGACCACTACGTCTACGGCCAGACTGAGCGCATCAGCCGCGAAGCGCCGGTGCTCATCGTCCGCCACGAGCGCGAAGAGCTGAAACTCGGCGGCGGCGCCAACGCCGCTGCCAACGCTGCTGCGCTGGGAGCCCAGGTGACGGTGCTGGGTGTGCTCGGCCGCGACGACCTCGGTCGTCAGATGGCGGCGCTCTTCAAGCGCGCGGGCATGAAGCTGAAAGCTGTCTCCAGCGCGGTGACCGAGACGCGCACGCGCGTGCTGGCCGGAGGTGTGTCCACGAAGCGTCAGCAGATGCTGCGCATCGATCGCGGCGTCACTGGCGCCTTGCCTCCAGCCCAGCGGAAGGCGCTCGCGGCGAAGCTGCTGCGCGAAGGCCGCAGCGCCGACGTCATCATGGTCTCCGACTACGGCGCCGGGGTGCTCTGCGCCGAGACGCGCGCCGCGCTGCGCACGCTCGCGGGGCAGGGCGTCCCGGTGTGCGTCGACTCGCGCTTCTCACTGCTCGACTACGCCGGCCTCACCGTCTGCAAGCCCAACGAGCCGGAGCTCGCGGCGTTGACCGGTCGCTCCACGAAGACAGAAGCCGACTTCCTCGCCGCCGCGCGCCTCGCCCAGGAGCGCCTCGACTGCCGTATTCTCCTCGCCACTCGCGGCCGCAACGGCATGACGCTCTTCGAGAAGGGCCAGAAGCCCGTCCACGTGCCCGTGCACGGCAGCGAAGAGGCCGTCGACGTCACCGGCGCGGGTGACACCGTCAGCGCCACCTTCGCCCTCGCGCTCGGTGCTGGCGGCACGCCGTTCGAAGCTGCCCGCCTGGCCAACATCGCCGGCGCCCTCGTCGTGCAGAAAGAAGGCACCGCCACGGTGACTCGCCCTGAGCTCCAGCGGGAGCTCTCGCGATGACGCTCGCTGAAGCCCAGGCCCAGGTCGCCGGCTGGCGCGCCGCGGGGCAATCGGTCGCCCTGGCCAATGGCGTCTTCGACCTGCTGCACGTCGGGCATGTCCGGTACCTCGAGGCCGCGAAGCAGCTGGCCGACCGCCTCGTGGTGGCGGTCAACTCAGACAGCTCGACCCGCGCCTACAAGGGGCCGACGCGCCCCGTCATTCCAGAACAAGAGCGCGCAGAGCTCATCAAGGCGCTCCGCTGTGTTGATTGTGTATTGGTCTTCAGCGAGCCCGACGTCCGGGCGGTGATTCGCGCGCTGAAGCCCGACGTGCACGTCAAAGGCACCGACTACACCCCCGAAACCATTCCGGAAAAGGCCGAGGTCGAGGCCTATGGCGGCCGGGTGGCGGTGGCCGGCGACCCCAAGAATCACAGCACCACCGCGCTGGTAGCGAAGCTGAAGCCCTAGTAACGAGGCGCCCCATGCTTCAAAGCATGACGGGCTTCGGTTCGGGCACGGCCGCCGCTGGCGCAGAGTCGCTGACGGTGGAAGTGCGCGCGGTCAATCACAAGTTCTGCGAGGTGAAGGTCCGCCTTCCCCGCGAGCTGAGCGCGCTCGAGGCGTCGCTCATCAAGCAGGTGAAGGACACGCTCGCTCGCGGCGCTGTCGACGTGGTCGTGCGCCGCGCGGCGCGCACCGCGGCCGGCGTGGTGCCGCAGGTCGACGTCGGCCTCGCCCGCGAGTACCTCCGCGCGTGGAAGGACCTCGCCTCGGAGCTCGGCCTCCCCGACACCGTGTCGGTGCGCGACATCGCCACCTCGCTCAACGTCATCCGCCTCGAGGAGCCGCAGCTGCCCCTCGACGACGCCCAGGGCGCCGTCACCCAGGCGCTCACCGCGGCGCTCGCTCAGCTCCGCGTCATGCGCGAGAAAGAAGGCGTCGCGCTGGCCTCAGACCTCGGGGCGCGCCTCGCGCAGGTCGCCACGTGGGTCAAAGAGGTGCAGGCGCTCGCGCCGAAGGCCATCGAGACCTACCGGGCGCGGCTGGCCGAGCGCATCGCCGAGCTCTCACAGGGCCTCGCCGTCGACCCCCAGCGCCTCGCGCAGGAAGTCGCTTTCTTCGCCGAGCGCACCGACGTGGCCGAAGAGATGACGCGCCTCGACTCGCACCTCGTGCAGTTCCACGAGCTGCTGCGCTCGAAAGAGCCGTCGGGCCGCAAGATGGACTTCCTCGTGCAGGAGATGCACCGCGAAGTGAACACCACGGGCTCGAAGTCGCAGCACGCTGACATCTCCGCGCGGGTGATGCAGCTGAAGGCCGAGCTCGAGCGCATCCGCGAACAGGTCCAGAACGTCGAATGAACACCCAGCCCCAGATGCCGGTCATCCTCTCGCCCGGGCTCCTGCTCGTGCTCTCCGCACCGTCGGGCGCGGGGAAGACGACGCTGGCGCACATGCTCGAGAAGGACTTCCCGAAGGCGGAGTTCTCCATCAGCTACACCACGCGTCCGGCGCGCGGCGCCGAGAAGAACGGCGTCGACTACCACTTCGTCGACGTGCGCACGTTCGAACAGATGATCGCCAGGAACGAGTTCGTCGAGTGGGCCGAAGTGCACGGCAACTTCTACGGCTCGTCGAAGAAGGTCATCGACCAGTCGTGGGTGCGCGGCGGCATCGGCATCTTCGACATCGACGTGCAGGGCGGCACGTCCATCAAGCGCAAGTACCCCGACGCCATCACCATCTTCATTCTTCCCCCGTCGATGGAAGAGCTCGACCGCCGCCTGCGGGGCCGTGGCACCGACAGCGACGACGTCATCCGCCGGCGCATGCTCGCCGCGCGCGCCGAGTGCGAGAAGGGCGTGCAGGCCTACGACTACTTGATCATCAACGACCGCCTGCAGGAGGCCTTCGACAGCCTCAAGGGCATCGTGAACTCCGAGCGCTCGCGCCGCGGCCGGGTGGATCTGTCGGGCCTCGGTCTCCAAGTGCCCTGAATTACTCAGCTCGGCGGCGATTCGAAAAATCGACCGCCAGCGTGTTGACAGGCGCCGTCCGTGTCACGTATACGGCGCGCCCCCTCGACGAACGCGGTTCGGAGTCGGGGCTGGCGGGCGGGCAGTGCGGTGGTTGGGCGAGTCGTTCGGTGGAGCGAAGTCAGTAAGCAGCACCACACAATCGAATATGGCTGATCACCTGATCAGCCCCGCGCGAGGCGGCAAATCGGCCTCAAATGCGCGGAACAAGGAAT
>CAYWON010000085.1:0-29032 GCA_964459885.1 uncultured Archangium sp. | reverse complement strand
CGCGCGGCTACTTCGGGCGCTTGATGTCGCGAATGGCCTCGGCCGCTTCGTCCTGACCGCAGTTGACGCCGTCTTCTTTCGACGACTCCGAGAGCTCTCTCAACGCCGCGAGGTGGGCGACGTCGCCCAACGAGCCGAGGCGCTCGGCGGCGACGGTGCGCACTTCACACGACGTCGACGTCAACGCAGCGGCGTAGCGCTCGCCGACGTCGAGGTCTTCCACGCGGCCTTGCGAGTCGAGGTAGCGCAGCGCGCCCCACTGCCGCGGCGACGACGGGCCTGCGGCGAAGTCACGCAGCGTGACGTCGACGAGTTCCGGAGGCAGCAGCCCGAGCCAGTCGTTCACCTCGGGGTCACCTTCCGACGCGGCGTAGCCCTCGGCCAGCATCGCCAACGCCGGGGCGCGCGCGGGGAAGAGCGCCTGGTACGGCGTGGCGCGCACCAGCGCCCGCGCGTCGTCTTCGCGACCCAGCGCGTGCAGCGCGCCGACCTTCACCGACAGCAACGAAGGCGCGAGGCCCTTCGCGTCGGCGAGCGCGGCGTCGACGGTGGTGAGCGCCTCAGCCGGCTTGCCCGCGGCGAACTCGGCCTCGGCGCGCTCGAGCGCGTCGGGCGGCCAGAGCGCCCACACGCCAAGCACGGCGGCGGTCAGCGCAGCGGTGATGGCGAGGCTCTGCTTGAACGGCCTGTCGAGGCTGCGCGCCAGTCGACCGACAGACTGCATGCTCTGCACACTGACCGCGGTGACCGACTGCGCGGTGTCCTTCACCGCCGACAGCGTCTGCGTCGTCACCGCGTTCAACACCAACCGGGTCTGCGTCGAGAGCGCGAGCTGCTCCGGCGTCAGCAGCCCCTTGAGGTGCGTCACCAGCGCGGCGGCGTCGGTGGGCCGTTGGTCCGGCTTCTTCTGAAGGCACGCGGCGACCAGCTTCACCAGCGCGGGGAACTCGCGCAGCGTGGGCATCGCGTCGTCGAGCGGCGGCGCGGGCGTGTTGACGTGCTGCTCGAGGTACTGGCGCGCCTCGGGGCCTTCGAAGGGCAACCGGCCGCTCAGCAGTCGAAACGCGACGACGCCGAACGAGTACACGTCGGTGCGCGTGTCGACCTCGCGCGCCATGGCCTGCTCTGGTGCGACGTAGGCGGGCGTGCCCACGGCCTGGCCCGGCACGCTCAAGAACGGGTCGGCGCCATCGAGCTGCGGCGTGACGCCGGCGTCGGTGTCGATTTCCAACAGCCGCGCGATGCCGAAGTCGAGCAACCGCGCCTGCTCGCCGCGCGGCGTGAAGCCGATGACGACGTTCTGCGGCTTCAGGTCGCGGTGGATGATGCCGCGCTCGTGCACGGCGCTGAGCCCCTCCGCCAACTGCAACAAGACGCGCATCGCGCGGCGCGGCTCGAAGGGCCCTTCTTTGAGCGCCTGCTCGAGCGTCAACCCGTCGGCGAGCTCCAGCACCAGCACGGTGCCGTCGCGCTTGTTGCTCTCGAAGTCGATGACGCGCACCACGTTGGGGTGGTCCACCGTCGAGAGGAGCTGCGCTTCGCGGCGGAAGCGCTCGCCCATCGCGGGCTGCGCCGAGAGGTCGCGCTTGAGCACCTTGAGCGCGACGTTGCGCTTGAGCGAGAGCTGCTCGGCGAGGAACACCTCGGCCATGCCGCCGCCTCCGAGGTGGCGGATGAGCTTGAAGCGGCCTCCGAGGACGAGCCGATCAGACAAGTGGCGGCACCCTACTCTGCGAAGACCTGCGCGAGGCCTTCGAGGTTGTCGGTGTTGATGAAGTCGACGCCAGCCGCTCTCGCCGCGCGCCAGTACTCAGGCGTGTCGGGGTTCGCGAAGAGGCGGATGACGCGGCCGTTGGCGTGCGCGCCGTTGACGAGGTTCTCGAGCTGCTTGCGCTGCGTCACGGGAATCGCGCCCTGCCCGTCCCACTGCATCAACGCCCAGTAGTTGACCGCGTACGCGCGCCAGCGCCCATCGGCCGGCGCGTCGTCGGGCTTGTACGTGTTGCTGTCGCGCGCGAACGGTCGCGGTGCAGGCCGCGCCGCGAGCGCCTTCTTGCCCGCGTCATCGCCAGTGAGGAACACGGTGACCGCGCCGGGCTGCGCGACGCCGTCCTCGTCGAACGTGGTCAGCCAGCTGCGCGCGGCCAGCTTCGTCGCGAGCGCTTCTTGCAGCGCGGCGCTGCCCTGCTTCAGGTCGACCCACACGTAAAACGTGCGGCCGTCGCCGTAGACGCTGCCGTTGTTCGCGGCGAGGCGCTCTTCCAACGGCTGCAGGTAGAGCGCGTCGAGGCTGCCCTTGAACGGCGCGCCGTCGTGCGACACGCCCACGTCGCTGCCGTCGAGCCACACATCAACCTCGACGCTCTCGAAGCCTGCGCCCAGCGCGTCGAGCAACGGGCGGTCGTGCTCGTAGTCGTTGTGCGCGTGCTTGAAGACCGCGGGCGGCAGCGGCCCGGCGTCGACGTCAGGGAGCACCGGCGGGCACGCCGTCAACAGCAGCAGCAGCGCGGGGAAGCAGGCTTTCATCGGCGGTCTCCAGAGCGCGGAGGAACGAGGTGATGCGCGCGAGGCGCGAGAGGGCGACGCGGCGACGCCACACCAACGCGGCGCGCTCTTTCTTCACGGCGGGCCCGGTCAGCTTCGACAGCTCGGCCAGCCGGGCGTTGAGAGACGCGAGCTGCGCGTCGACGGGGAAGACCTGCACGTCTCGCTTCTTGGCAGCTCCTGTCGTGTGCTCGGTCACGATGGGCACCGGCGTCACCGCGCTGAGACGCATCACGCCGTCCTGCTTCGTCAGCTCAAGCCCCAGCAGCAGCCCGTCGCGACGCAGACCGTCGGCGACGAACGCGTCCTGGTTCGAGAGCAGGTTGCCCAGCGAGAACGCGACGAGCCCGCGCGTGCCGTCGGTGCGCGTGACGAACTCCACGGGCTGCAAGACGTGCGGGTGATGACCCACGACGGCGAAGGCCCCGGCGTCGAGCAGCGCCTTGGCCAGCTTCCTGTCTTCCGGCGCGGGCGCGAGCTTGTACTCAGCGCCCCAGTGCACGAGCACGATGACCGCGTCGACCTGGCTCGCGGTGGTGCGCAGCAGGTCGGTCACCTGCGCCTGCGTGCGGCTGCCGCCGATGGGCTCGTAGTCGTATTGCAGCACCGGCACGTGCGGCAGCGCGTCGTCCTTCTTGTTGTTGAAGCCGTTGAGGAAGCGCGTGAACGGCACGAGCGCGATGCGCAGCCCGTTCTTCTCGAGCACCAGCGGCGTCCACGCGGCTTCGGCGGAGCTCGCGGCGCCTGCCGAGCGCAGCCCCGCTTCATCGAGGTACGCGCGCGTCGACGTGATGCCTTCGCGGTGCTGGTCGAGGCAGTGGTTGTTGGCGAACGTGGCCACGTCGACGCCGGTGCGCTTGAGCGCGTGCAGCAGCGCCGGCGTGCCCGAGAAGAGGAACTCGCCAGACTCCGGCTTCTTCACCGTCACCACCGGCGCCTCGAGGTTGACGATGGTGAAGTCAGCGTCGGCCATCACCGGCGCCAGCGGCGCGAGCAGGTGATCCCAGCCTTCGTTGTTGCCGCCGTCGGCGCGCTGGGCCGCGACCGTCTTGAGCGGCTCGTGCGGAATGACGTCGCCGCCGAAGACGAGCGTCATGCGCTGAGGTGACTGGGCGAGCGAGAGGAGCAGGACGACGGGCAGCACGGGCTGATCAGTATGCCCGAGCGCGACCGCGCTATCCTCGCCCAGCATGATGCCCGCGCTCTTCATCGGTCACGGCAACCCGATGTACGCCCTCGGCAACAACCGCTTCTTCGAAGGGTGGCAACGCGCCGCCCAGCAGCTCCCGAGGCCCCGCGCAGTGCTGTGCATCTCGGCGCACTTCGAGACGCGCCACTCGTACGTCACCGCCCACGAGCGGCCAGAGACGATTCACGACTTCTACGGTTTCCCACGGCGGCTCTTCGACGTGCAGTACCGCGCGCCTGGCGCGCTTGAGCTCGCGCGGAACGTAAGCGCGCTCGTGAAGTCGCGTCGCGTGCGCCTCGACGAAGGGCGCGGCCTCGACCACGGCTGTTGGAGCGTGCTGTCGGCGCTCTTCCCCGAGGCCGACGTGCCGGTGCTGCAGCTCAGCCTCGATATGACGACGTCACCGGAGGCGCACTACGCGCTGGGCGGGGAGCTCGCTGCGCTGCGCGAGGACGACGTGCTCATCGTGGGCAGCGGGAACCTCGTGCACAACCTGGCGCGCTACAACTTCAAGGACCCTTCGCCCGTCGCCTGGGCCGAGCGCGCCGACCAACTGTTGTGGGAGCTGATTGAAGAGCGAGACCACGACGCGCTCTGCGACCCGGGCGCGCTGGGTGACGACGTCGCGCTCGCCGTGCCCACGCTGGAGCACTACCTGCCGCTGCTCTACGTCCTGGGCGCGCAGAGCGACGACGACACCGTCAGCACGTTCAACGCCATCGTCGACGGCACCATGTCCATGCGCTGCGTGCGTCTCGGCTGAGCCACCGGCTTGCACAGCGGCGAGGTCGCGCGTATCTCCATCGCCGTGCGCCCGCGCTTCACCACCACGGCACGCTGGTTCCGTCTGCTGGCGGTGGTGGCGCTGTGCTTCAGCACGCCCTCGGTGCAAGACGTGGTGCTCGACTTCACGAGCTGGGTGACGGGCGCTGAGTGCTGCGTCGACGGCTGTGAAGAATCGCAGACGCCGTGCACCCAACAGTGCACGCACTGCGTCTGCTCGATGCGCCTCGCGTCGACGTCGAACGTGACCGCCGTGCAGCTCGCGCGCGTCACCGTCGCCACGACGCTGGCGGCCGCGCTCGCGGAATCACCGCGCACCGGTCACCACGAGCCGCCCTTCAGACCTCCCGTCGGCTGACGAGACACGAAAGGTCCGCGCCCGCGCGGAAGTCTCTGCCTCGTCACCCACGAAGGTCTCTCCATGTCTGCCTTTTCAAGTACCGCCGCGCGGCTGCGCGTGGCGTCGGCGTTCGCCGTGCTGTCGTTCTCTGCCTGCCCGAAGTCCTCACCCGCTGAAGCGCCCGTCGCGCCCGAGGTGCACCGCGACGAAGAAGCCCACGACGCGCTGCCTGACCGCGTCGCGCCGTCGCCAGAGGTGGTGGCGCGCGCCGGTATTCGCACCACGCCGGTGCGTCGCGCGCCGCTGCCCGAGACGTTGACCCTCATCGGCGAGCTCCGCGCCGTGCCCGATCGCTCGGCGCGGCTCTCTTCAACCGTCGCCGGCCGGCTCGACGAGGTGCGCTTCAACGAAGGCCAGACCGTCAAACGCGGCGACGTCCTGGCGTTGGTGCGCGTGCCCGACGTCGGCCGCCTCCGTGGCGCGCTCGCGGCTGCGCAGTCTCGCGCCCGCGCGGCGCGGGCCAACGCAGAGCGGCTGCGCCCCTTGAAAGAGAGCGGCCTCGAGGCCGAACAGGTGCTGCTCAACGCCGAGGCCGACGCGCGCGTGGAAGAGGCCGAAGCGAAGGCGCTCACCGAGCAGCTCTCGGCGATGGGCGCTGACAGCGCGGGCACCGGCTTCGTCATCAGCGTGCGCGCGCCCATCTCGGGCGTGGTGGTGTCGCGCGACGCCGTGGTGGGTCAGCCCATCAGCGCCGACGCTGTGCTGGGCAGCGTGGTCGACCTCTCGGAGCTCTGGTTCCTCGGGCGCGTGTTCGAGAAAGACCTCGCTCGCCTGCGCGTCGGCGCGTCGACGGAGGTGGAGTTCAACGCCTTCCCAGACGAGCACTTCCACGGCGCCGTCGACTACGTGAGCCAGCAGCTGGACCCCGTCGCCCGCACGTTGACCGCGCGCATCAGGCTGGACAACGCCGACCACAAGCTGCGCCTGGGCCTCTTTGGTCGCGCGCACGTCGACGTCTCTCGCGGTGAAGGCGCGCCGCAGCTGCTGGTGCCCCGCGACGCGGTCTTTGAGATCGACGGCAAGCGCGTCGTCTTCGTGAAGGAAGCCGACGGCGACTACGTGCTGCACACCGTGACGCTGGGCGCTTCCGCCCTCGATGACGTGCAGGTCCTGGCCGGCGTGAGCGAAGGCGAAGCGGTGGTGAGCGCCGGTGGCTTCACGCTCAAGAGCCTGCTGCTCAAGTCGACCCTCGCGGAGGATGAGTGATGTTGGCCGCGCTCTCGGCCGTCGTCCGCTGGTCGCTGCACAACCGCGCGCTGGTGCTCATCGCCACGGCGCTCTTCGTGGCTGTCGGTGTGCGCTCGGCGATGTCGCTGCCGGTCGACGCGGTGCCCGACATCACCAACGTGCAGGTGCAGGTCATCACCGCAGCGCCCGCGCTCTCGCCCGTGGAGGTCGAGCAGTACGTCACCATTCCCGTCGAGCGCTCGATGGCGGGAATCCCGAAGTCCACCGAGGTGCGCTCGGTGTCGAAGTACGGCCTCTCGGTGGTCACCGTGGTCTTCGCTGACGGCACCGACATCTACTGGGCGCGCAACCTGGTGAACGAGCGCATGCGTGAAGCGCAGGAAGCCGTGCCCGCGCGCTACGGCAAGCCCGAGGTGGGGCCCATCACCACCGGCCTCGGGGAGATCTTCCAGTTCGTGGTGCGCAACGAGCAGCTCTCGCTGATGCAGCTCGAAGAGCAGCTCGACTGGGTCATCGCGCCGCAGCTGCGCACGGTGCCCGGCGTCGTCGAGGTGAACAGCTTCGGCGGTGAAGAGCGCCAGTACCAGGTGGTGTTGGACCCCGGCCGGCTGCAAGCCGCCGACGTGTCCATCGCGCAGGTCATCGACGCGCTCGAGAAATCAAACGCCAACGCGGGCGGCGGCTACATCGAGCACAACCGCGAGTACTTCGTCGTCGGCACCGACGGCCTGGTGCGCAGCGTGGAAGACCTCGAGAACGTCGTCATCGGCGCCACGCCGCAGGGAGTGCCCATCACCGTGGCCACCGTGGGCGAGGTGAAGTTCGGCGCGCGGCTGCGGCGCGGCGCGGCCTCCCGCAACGGCGAAGGCGAGGTGGTGGTGGGCGTGGCGATGATGCTGCTCGGCGAGAACTCGCGCACCGTGACCGAGGCCGTGAAGGCGAAGCTGGCCGCCATCGAGCCCACGCTGCCGCCCGGCACGAAGCTGGAGGCCTTCTACGACCGCTCGACGATGGTGAACCGCACCATCGGCACCGTCGGCGTGAACCTGCTCGAAGGCGCGCTGCTGGTGGTGCTGGTGCTGCTCGTGTTGCTCGGCGACCTGCGCGCGGGCCTCGTGGTGGCCGTCACCATTCCGCTCTCGTTGCTGTTCGCGGTCATCGTCATGAACGCGCTCGGCCTGTCGGGCAACCTGATGAGCCTCGGCGCGTTGGACTTCGGGCTGCTGGTCGACGGCGCCGTCATCATCGTCGAGAACGCCGTGCGGCGACTCAGTGAGCGGCCGAAGGAAGACGCGCGCCGCGTGGTGGAAGAGGCCACGCTGGAGGTGCGCGCCGCGAGCGTGTTCGGCGAGGCCATCATCGCCATCGTGTACCTGCCGGTGCTGGCGCTCATCGGCGTCGAGGGGAAGCTGTTCCGTCCCATGGCCGTCACCGTCTTGTTGGCGTTGCTGGGCGCTTTCATTCTCTCGCTCACGGTGGTGCCCGTCTTGACGAGCCTCTTCGTCAAGCCACGCCCGGGCCACGAAGACACGTGGCTGCTGCGCAAGGCGCACGCGCTCTACTCGCGCGCCTTCGCGTGGACGACGCAGCGTCGCGCGCTGACGGTGGGCGTCGGCGTGCTCTCGCTCGCGCTGGCCGTGGGGCTCTTCACGCGGCTGGGCGCGGAGTTCGTGCCGCAGCTCGATGAAGGCGACCTGTTGATTGAGGCGCGGCGACTCACGGGCGCGGCGCTGAGTGAATCGGTGCGCACGGGCGGCGAGCTGGAGCGCGAGCTGAAGAAGCTGCCGGAGGTCGCGCAGGTGGTGACGCGCACGGGCGCGCCCGAGGTGGCGACCGACCCGATGAGCCTCGAGGTGTCTGACGTGTACATCACGCTGACGCCGCGCGAGACGTGGGCCCGCGGGCGCACCAAGGCCGACGTCGCCGCTGACGTCGCCGAGGTGCTGGAGGCGTCGCCCGAAATCGGCGGCGCGGTGTCGCAGCCGATTCAGATGCGCACCAACGAGCTGGTGGCGGGCGTGCGCTCTGACGTCGGGCTGCTGCTGTACGGCGCCGACCTCGAGACGCTGGCGAAGCTGGGCGAGCAGCTCGCTGCGGCGGTGCGCAAGGTGCCTGGCGCCGTCGACGTGCGCGTCGAGCAGGTCGAAGGCCTGCGCTACCTGCGCATCACACCCGACCGCCACCGCCTCGCGCGCTATGGGCTCACCGTCGATGACGTGAACCAGCTCACCGAGACGCTCGCCGTCGGTCACGACGTGGGCGACGTGCTCGAGGGCGAACGCCGCTTCGGCATCGTGGTGAAGGTGGCGCACGGGTTCCGCGGCGACGTCGAGAAGGTGCGCGAGCTGCCGCTGCGCTCGGTGAGTGGCCAGGTGGTGCCGCTGGGCGACGTGGCCGACGTGGCCTTCGTGACCGGCCCGGCGCAGGTCAGCCGCGAAGCGCAGTCACGGAGGCTGGTGGTCGAGTTCAACGTGCGCGAGCGCGACCTGCTGTCGACGGTGGAAGACGCGCAGCGCGCGGCGAGCGTGGTGTCGTTGCCCACCGGCTACCGGCTCGAGTGGGGCGGCCAGTTCCACCACTACCTCGCCGCGAAGGAGCGGCTGACGTTGGTGGTGCCGCTCGCGTTGGCGCTCATCCTCTTCATGTTGTGGCTGGCCTTCGGCGAGGTGAAGGCGGGGCTGCTCATCTTCTTGAATGTGCCCTTCGCCATCGTGGGCGGCGTCATCGCGCTGTGGCTGCGCGACATTCCGTTCTCCATCTCGGCGGGCGTGGGCTTCATCGCGCTGTTCGGCGTCGCGGTGCTGAACGGCCTGGTGTTGGTGTCGTTCTCTCGCGCGCTCGAAGCCGAAGGCGTCGCGCCCGCCGACGCGATTCGACGGGCGGCCGAAGGGCGACTGCGGCCGGTGTTGATGACGGCGCTGGTGGCGTCGCTGGGCTTCGTGCCGATGGCGCTGTCGACGGCGCCCGGGGCTGAAGTGCAGCGGCCGCTGGCGACGGTGGTCATCGGCGGCCTGATGTCGGCGACGCTGCTGACGTTGTTCGTTCTGCCGGCGGTCTACGCAGCGCTCCGGCGCGGTGTTTCAGCGGGTGCACGACTCGCGCAGGAGGTGTCGTGAGCGCTCAGTCGGCGGGCGGGCTGTTCACCGCGGCCACCACGTTGCGCAGCACCGCGCGCGGCGAGAAGCGCACCGACTGTGCGGCGACCCAGTTGAGCCACCCGTGAATGGCGACGACGTCGCCCTGCAGCATCGCTTCGTACGCGTCGGCGGCGACCTCGTCGGCCTTCGCGATGCCCGGGCGCTGAAAGAGGCGCGTCTTGTCGTTGCCGGCGCGGCCCGCGAACTCGGTGGCCGTGGCGCCGGGGCAGTGACAGGTCACCGTCACGCCGCTGCTCTTGAGCTCGTGCGCCAGCGCTTCGCTGAACGACAGCACGAAGGCCTTGCTCGCGTAATACGTCGCCATGAACGGGCCCGGCTGGAAGCCCGCGGTCGACGCAATGTTGAGAATGCGGCCTTCCTTCTTCTCGCGCATCTCGCGGCCGAAGAGGTGGCACAGCTCCATCAGCGCCGTGCAGTTGAGCTCGACCATCTCGACCTCTTTGTCGAGCGGCAGGTCGAGGAACGCGCCGGTGCTGCCGAAGCCCGCGTTGTTGACGAGCGCCGAGACGCGCAGGCCCTTCGCTTTCACCGCGTCGAACAGCCGCTGCGCCGCGCCGGGGCGTGAGAGGTCTTCGGCGACGACGTGCACCTTCGCCTTGTGGTGGTCGAGCCGCTGCGCGACGGCTTCGAGGCGGGCCGCGCTGCGGGCGACCAGCACCACGTCGTAGCCGTCGCGGGCAAAGAGGTGCGCGAACTGCTCGCCAAGGCCGGCTGACGCGCCGGTGATGAGGGCCACGGGTCTTTCGGACATGGGCGCGTGTTTACCGAGGTGCTAAGCCGCCGCGCCATGCCTTCTCTTCCTGAAGTGTTGAATGACGCTGCGAAGAAGCCCGCCGTGGTCGACGACTGCCTGGTGCTGATCGATCAGGAAGTGGCCGACAAGGGCGGCCTCTCGGGCCTCGCCATCAAGGCCGGCTACGCCGCGGTGAAGGGCGTGAAGCCCGGCTTCATTCGCGACGCCGTCAACTCGCTGCTGCCGGAGTTCGCCGTCGCGCTCGACCCCATCTTTCAGGAAGCGAAGAGCAAGAGCACGCCGGTCGGCTCGCACTTCATCGCCAACCAGAGCCGCGTGGCCGACGCGCTGCTGACCATCACCGACGCGAAGGCCAAGAAGTCGCCGCACGGCGTGGTGAAGGGCGCGTACGACAAGCTCCGCGGCACCGCGAAGAAGAACGTCGAGGCCGCCGTGCCGCGTCTCGGCCGTCTCATCGAGAAGCACGCAGGCTGAAGCGTTCAGGACGGCGGTCGCGCGCAGCGTCACAGGAGCGCTTCGGTGAACACCTGCGCCAGCGCCATGATGGTGTGCTGTGGGTTCACGCCGAGGTTGGTGGGAATGACCGACGCGTCGGCGACCAGCAGGTTCTCGTACCCATGCACGCGCCCGCGGCCGTCGACCACGCTGCGTGACGGGTCGCTGCCCATGACGGCGCCACCAAACAGATGACTCAAGATCGCGATGTACTTGCGCGGGTCGAGCGGCGCGTCGTCGAGCAACGGCAACTGTTCGCGCGTCAGCTCGTACGGCAGCCCCGAGATGCCGGGGAGAATCGCGCGCGCGCCCGCCGCGAAGTGCTGCTGCGCCAGCAGCTTCATGCCCTCGCGGAAGCGCAGCATGTCTTCGTGGTTGAGCGTGTAGTGCACCTGCGGCTTGCCCAGCAGCGACTGCGTCACCCGCCCCGTCGACTCGGCGCGCACCGCGTGGCACCACATGGCGATGTGTCGGTACTGCGCCAGCCGCTCCATCAACTTGATGCCGCCGCCCGACAGTCGCGACGCCACCAGCTCCGGAGGAATCGCCAACGTCTCGAGCTTGAGCCCCGGCGTCTCGCGGAACGCCGTCGACGCCCAGCCCTGCGTTGCGCCGACGTTCATGTCGACCGGCTCGTCGTACACGCCAAAGACGCCAGTGCCCGGGTGGCTGCGAAAGAAGTGCCCCAACGCGCGGCTCTTCACCTTCGAGCGCATGAGGATGACCGGCGTGTGCGTCACCGACGCGGCCACCACCACCGCCTTCGTCGCGCGCAGCGTGAAGCGCGCGCCCTTCTTCTTCGTCGTGGGGTGCACGAAGTGGCCCGTCACGCCGACGGCGCGCGTGCCCTCGAGGAGGACGCGATCGACCGGCGCCGACGTCACGACGGTGCCGCCGCGCTGCATCACCTCCGGCACGAAGTTGAGGTTCACGCTCTGCTTCTTGCCGCTGCGACACCCCTGCAGACAGAAGCCGTGGCCGGTGCAGCCCTTCGTGTAGCGCCGCATGGGGTGCGCGTCGGGCCAGCGCATCGCCGCTTCGCCCGCACGCGCGAGCAGGTTGGAACGACCAAACGCGTCTTCACGCACGTCTTCGACGAACAGGTCCTTCTCGAGTTGGTCCTGCTTCGCCAGCACGCGCGCCTCGAGGTCTTTGACGCCGTGCTCGGCTTCCCACTTGCGGAAGATGTCGCCCGGCGTGCGCACGCAGATGGCCGAGTTGATGACGGTGGTGCCGCCCACCGTGCGCGCCTGCACCACGGGCCACAGCGCGCGGCCCATCGTCACCTGCGCGCCCCAGTCGTCCATCAGGTCGCGAAACTGGCCGTAGACCGAGTTCGGGTAGTCGTGCGGGTCGCGCCACGCGCCCGCCTCGACGACCGCCACGTTCGCGCCGCCGCGCGCGAGCTGCACCGCCGCCGCTGCGCCACCCGCGCCCGAGCCCACGACCACGAAGTCGAACGACGCCTCGAGGTCTTCGCCGGCCGCGCGGAACGACACGTGGCTCACGACGCTCTCCACGTGCCGGGGTCCTGGCCCAGCGGCGGCAGCGCGAAGCGCTTGCGCACCTCAGCGTCGGCGCCCCAGCACAGCCCACCGCACATCTTCACGAGGAACACGGCCTGCCTGACCAGGTACACGTTGGTCGTGGTGATGCGCTCGGCGTGCGTGTCGGCCAGCTTCGCCGGCAACAGGAACGCTGGCAGCGGCACAAAGACGGTGAAGAGCGGCGTGACGTGAAACACCACCGCGCCCATCACCGTGCCGAGCCACATCAAGAACGTCGACTCGCGCCGGAAGCGCTCGAGGTGCGCGTCGAGGCCGCAGTCGATGGCGCCCGGTAACGCAGTGCGTGGGAAGAGAATCAGAATCGCGGAGCGCACCAGCCAGAGCATTGCGGCGTTCGTACCATGTAGGGTTCGCCGCCATGAACGGACTGATGATGAACCAGCCGCTGTTGATCAGCGCGCAGCTGGAGTTCGCAGCGCGTTTTCATGCCTCGCAGGAGGTCGTCACCCGCACGGTGGAAGGGCCCATCGTCCGCACCACGTGGGGCCACGTCGCCGCGCGCACGCGCAAGCTGGCCAACGCGCTCGTCGCCGCGGGCGTGAAGAAGGGCGACGTCGTCGGCACCATCGCGTGGAACACGCAGCGACACCTCGAGCTCTACTTCGCGGTCTCGGGCATCGGCGCGGTGCTGCACACCATGAACCCACGGCTGCCGCCCGACCAGCTGTGCTTCATCATCAACCACGCCGGCGACACGGTGCTGTGCTTCGACAACACGTTCCTGCCGCACGCCAAGGCCATCGCCGCGCAGCCCATGCAGCTGACCCGCTACATCGCGATGACCGATGAGGCCAACGTGCCGGTCGACAGCGGCGTGCCGGGCCTCGTGGCCTACGAGACCTTCATCAAGGACCACCCCGACACGTTCGACTGGCCGGTCTTCGACGAGAACACCGCGTCGTCGCTTTGCTACACGTCGGGCACCGTCGGCATGCCGAAGGGCGTGCTCTACAGCCATCGCTCGACGGTGCTGCACAGCTACGCCATCGCCGCCGTCGACGCGCTCGCCATCTCGGCGCAGGAAGTCACGCTGCCCGTGGTGCCCATGTTCCACGTCAACGCCTGGGGCGTGCCGTACGCCGCGGCGATGACGGGCTCCAAGCTGGTGCTGCCGGGCCCCGCGCTCGACGGCAAGAACCTGCTCGAGCTGATTCAGACCGAGAAGGTCACGTCGGCGCTCGGCGTGCCCACCGTGTGGCTCGGCCTCTTGAACGCCGCGAAGGAAGCCGGCGTGAAGATGTCGTCGCTCAAGACGGTCACCATCGGCGGTAGCGCGGCGCCGCCTTCCACCATCAACGCGTTCCAGAACGAGCACGGCGCGCGCGTGCTGCACGCGTGGGGCATGACCGAGATGTCTCCACTGGGCACGGCGTGCGTCTTGTTGCCGAAGCACGCGGCGCTCACCGCCGAGCAGCGGATGCAGATTCAACTGAAACAGGGCCGCCCCATCTTCGGCGTCGACCTGCGGCTGGTCGATGACGCGGGCAACGTGCTGCCGCACGACGGCACCACGTCGGGCCATCTGCAGACGAAGGGCTACTGGGTCGCGAGCGGCTATTTCAAACACAAGCCCGACGGGCAGCACACGCACGACGGGTGGTTCTTCACGGGCGACATCGCCACCATCGACGCCGATGGCTACATGCAGATCACCGACCGCTCGAAGGACGTCATCAAGTCGGGCGGCGAGTGGATCAGCTCCATCGAGCTGGAGCACGCCGCGATGCTGCACCCGAAGGTCGCGCAGGCCGCGGCCATCGGCGTCGCCCACCCGCGCTGGAGCGAGCGCCCGCTGCTCATCGTGGTGAAGCAGAAGGACGCCGAGGTCACGAAGGAAGAGCTGCGCGAGTACCTCGAGTCGAAGCTCGTGAAGTGGTGGCTGCCCGACGCCATCGAGTTCGTCGACGCGCTGCCCATTGGGCCGACCGGCAAGGTGCTCAAGCGGCAGCTCCGCGAGAAGTTCGCCGACTACAAGCTCTGACCGCGCGCTTCGTCTTCGCGCGAAGAACGCGCTAGCGCCTTTGTTGGCACGCGGCCAACAGGAGGCGCCGATGACGCAGACGAGCTGGTCGGTTGATTTCGCGAACCCCGTCGGGGAGCCCGGGCTCTGTGGCCCGGAGTCGGTGCATTGGCGCGTGTACCGGAACCCCATCGCGCTGACGATCGGCGGCGTGTCAGCGGTGCTGCTGGAGTTCGCCGACGCGCGCATTCGCAGCGGCGTGTGGGATCACTCGACCTACCGCGTCGACCCCATCGGGCGCTCGAAGCGCACGGCGATGGCGGCGCTGGTGGGCGTCTACGGGCCGGCCAGCGCCGCGCGCCGCGTGATTGAAGGCGTCAACCGCATGCACGCCAGGGTGCAAGGCGCCACGCCCGACGGCACGCCCTACCGCGCGCTCGACCCCGAGCTGCTCGACTGGGTCAGCGCCACCGCGGTGTGGGGGTTCCTCGAAGCCTCACACGGCTTCGTGGCGCCGGTGTCAGACGACGACCGCGCGACCTACTTCCGCGAGAGCGGCCCGGTGGCGCGGCTGTACGGCGTGCAGCAGACGCTCTCGTGCGACGCAGACTTCTTCACGATGCTGGAGCGCCTCGCGCCGCGCTTCGAGCCGCACGCCATCACCGGCGAGTTCCTCGACATCATCGCCACCGGCAAGGCCACGCCGAACGTGCCCCGACGGTTGACGCGCAGCCTGGCGCGCGCGTCGGTGTCGCTCTTGCCCCCGCTGGTACGCGAGCGCCTGGAGCTCGGCATTGAGTGGCAGATCTCGACCGCCGACCGCCTCGCCCTGCGCGCGATGGCGAAGGTGGCCGAGCTGCTTCCCGCCAGCGACTCGCCAGCGCTGCAGGCGCCGCTGCGCTACGGGCTGCCGTCCACGTATTGCTTCAAGTCGCGCGCGGCGCAGAAGCGGCTGCTGGCGCTCGCCGGTCTGACGACCGCGGCCACCTGAATCACTGCACCGTGTAGCCGATGGTGACGAGGAACCAGCGCCCGGTCTGCGGGTACGGGTGCACCACGCTGCCGCCGATGAGCTGCCGCGTGTTGAGCAGGTTGTAGATGGTGCCCTGCACGAACACGTTCTTCCACGGCAGGTCTTTGACGCGCAGGCCGACGTCGACGATGGCGGCGCCTTCGATGTTGCGGTTGGGCTCGTTGAAGCGCGCGAGCTCGTTGCCCATGGCGTCGCGGAACGTGAGGTTCACCGGCGACAACGTGCGGCCCATGTAGCGCATCGCCGCGTGCAGCCAGACCTTGTCGGTCCACACGAACAGCGGCGCCACGTCGGCGGTGAGCGAGCCCGACCAGTTGGGCACGTTGTAGATGGACAGGCCCGCGTTGCCGTAGTCGCGCCCGGCGACCGCGCCCTGCCACGTCAGCGTGCCGCGCGTGTGCAGCCACTTGTCGACCCACGCCGCCTCGAGCTCGGTGCCGACCGACTGGAGGTAGCCCGCGTTCTGGTAGATGGGGTCGGTGGGGCCCGCGCTGTTGTTGCGGAAAATGAAGTCGGTGAGGTTGTTGTAGAAGAGGTTCAGCGTGCCCTTGAGCCGGTCGTCGAGCAGCGAGACCGAGCCCGTGAGCTGCACCGATTCCAGGTTCTCAGGCACCAGGTTGCGCGAGCCGCGGTAGCTGGGCAGCGAGTTGTAGCGGTACCAGTACGGCGCGTCGATGAACGAGCGCGCGTACGACAAGCGCACGTCCCAGAACGCCTTCTCGGGCGCCAGCGCGAGCGCGATGCGCGGCGAGAAGTTGTCGATGTCGGGCCCTTCTTTGCGGATCTTGTGGTCGTAGCGACCGCCGACGTTGACGACGAGCGCGTCGAAGAAGCGGTGCCGCGCCATCAGGTAGCCCGAGTAGATGATCTCCCGACCCGGCTCGAGCAGCGGCTGCGTCTGGTCGAGGTGGCTCGTCCACACCGTGTTGGCGGCGACCGAGTACAGCGAGTCGATGACGCGCATGTATTCCCACTGGCCGCCGAGCGTGATGCTGCCCGAGCCCAGCTTCCCGCCGAGTTTGTAGTCGTAGCGGCCGTTGACGATGGCGCCGACGTTCTGGTCGTTCCACCCGATGAGGATGGCACCGCCGTTGGCGTTGGTGGTGGTGACGCCCTGCACCTCCTGGGTGTCGCCGTACAGCGTGGCGCTGAACGTCAGCTGCTTCTTGTCGAGGAAGCTGTCTGTCCACCCCACCTCGGCGTGCGTGCTCGACTGGCCAAGGCCGGGGCCGAAGCCGAGGTACAGGTTCTTCGTCTGCGCATCGAACTGGTACGCCTCGCCGGTGACGCCGGCCGCAGTGAGCGGCTCGGTGTGCTTGCCGAAGCGGCGGTCGAACATCACGTGGAACGCGCCGTAGCGGACCTTCGCGCCGAACTCGTAGCTCGCCGGGTCTCGCGCGCCGCCCACCAGCGCGAAGCCGTCCTGGCCGGAGCCGCTGTAGTTCTGCTGCGTGACGTCGCCGTTGGGCGGGTTGGCGAACACCGGCACGCGCTCACCGAGCGCCGTGTAGAAGCTGCCCCACACCGCGAAGTCGCCGTTCTCGCCGAAGTCGTGGCCGCCGAACACGCTCGCCGTGAACTGGCCGTAGTCACCAGCGCCGATGCGCGCGCGCACGCCGCGCACGTCCTTGCCGTCCTCGGTGACGAGGTTGATGACGCCGGTGAGCGCCACGTTGCCGTAGATGGAAGAGCCGGGGCCGCGCAGCACTTCGATGCGCTTGAGCTTGTCGAGGCCGATGCTGAAGTCGGGCGCCGCCGCCGAGTACGCGCGCGAGTTGAGGCGGTGGCCGTCCATCAGCACCAGCACCTTCTGCTGCGAGCTGCCGTAGATGCCGCGCATCGCGAAGTTGAGCTCGTTGTGATCTTCCGCGCGCGTGAAGCCCGGCACGTAGAGCGTCAACAGCTCGAGCAGGTTGCGCGCACCTGACTCCTCGATCATCTCGCGCGTAATGATGGTGACGGGCACCGGCGCTTCACGCACCGGCTCCGAGACCTGCGACGCCGAATAGACCATGTCGAGCAGCTGCGTCTCGAGCGCGAACAGCTCGCCGACGAGGTCGTCCTGCGCTGGGGGTGGTGTCTCTGCCGGCGTGGTTTCCGGCGCCGCGCTCGCAGGCGTGGCTTCAGTGCTCTCGACGTCCCCCGCCGCCCCTCCATCAACCTCTTGCGCTTGAGCTGTTGAGACGATGACGACGAACGCGGCCATCAGTGGGCGATGCACGCGCGCACTATGCGCACGCGTCTTTGCATCTCGGAAGAGAGTTGCCGCGCACCCGCGCGCGAAAGTCTGCAGCCGCACCCAAAGTTTCCAACAGAACCGCTAGTCACTCGTCAGCGGTTCCATCTGACAAGTGACGAGTCGGTGATCACCCATTCGATCGGCGGTCTTTTCGGTGCTACTCGGCGTGAGCGAGTACCGCGCTGAATGCCGCAGACACCTTCCTCAGTCCGCAACCGTCTGCGCGCGCTCGAGCTCGAGGCCGCTTCTCTTCTGCGAGCGCTGCGCGAGCAGCCTGACGTCGAGCTCGACGGCCCTCACGCCGTCCTCGAGGCGCGCGGCCACGCGGTGTTGATCAACGCGGCGTCGGTGCGCGAGGTGGTGCGCCTCGTCGCGCTCGACGCGGTCCCCAGCGCTTCGGCTGCGGTGCTGGGCACGTTCGACTACCGCGCGCAGACCCACTTCGCGGTCGACCTCGCGGCGCTGCTGACGGGCACCGCGCCCACGCGCCCTGCCCTCGACGCGCACATGGTGGTGCTCTCGACCGCGATGCCCATCGCCCTCGTCGCCGAGCGCGTCGAGTCGGTGGTCACCGGCCTGCGCGTCGTCGCCGCTCAAGGTGAGCACCCGGCGGCCACCAACGGCCTCGTTTCCCTGATGGTGCGCGCTGGCGCCCGCGTGCTGCCCCTGCTCGACCTCCACGCCGTCGCGGCACGTCTGGGGGTCGCGACGCCATGACCGACGCGCTCGTCTCTGCGGTCTGCGCGGCCACCGGCTGGGCCGACAACCCGTCGCTGCGCGAGCGCGTCGCGCGACACGCCGCCGACGTGGCCAGCGCCCGCGGCCTCGCGCTCACCACCGCCGCGAACGATCGCGAGTTCCTGCAGGCGCTCATCGAGCGCTGCTCGGTCAGCGAGACGTACTTCTTCCGGCACCGCGAGCAGCTCACCGCGGTGTGCGCCGAGGTGCAGCGCACGTTCCCCACCGAGCGCCTCGTGGCGTGGTCCGCCGGCTGCGCGACAGGTGAAGAGGCGTGGAGCCTCGCGATGACGCTGTACGACGGCGGCGTCAGCGCGGAGCGATTGCACGTGGTGGGCACCGACGTCAGCGAGGCCGCGCTCGCGCACGCCCGCGCGGGCCGCTACGGCGATTGGAGCTTCCGCGGCGTGCCAGCGGCGCTCCGCGAGCGTCACTTCGAGCGCCGCGACGGCGCGTCGGTCGTCGCCGAGCCCATCGCGCACACGGTGCACTTCACCCGGCACAACCTCCTCGCGCCGCCGCCGGTGCCCCGCGCGCACCTCGTGCTGTGCCGCAACGCGCTCATCTATTTCCGGAAAGAGACGGCGCGCGCGGTGCTCGACCAGCTCGTCTCGGTGCTGGCGCCCGGCGGCGTGTTGGCGCTTGGCGCCGCCGAGCAGCACCTCGCCACCGACCTCCCGCTGCACCTCGTGGAGGTCGACGGCACCGTCTATTTCCAGGCGCCACGCGCGGCGACGGTGACGCCGCTGCCCACGCTGCCGCCTGAAGAGGCCACGCCCCCGCGCGTCGTCACGCAGCCCGCACCGACGACCTGCGAGGTCGAGGCCGCGTGGACCGCGCTGCGCGCCGGGCGCGTCGACGAGGCGCGCGCGCTGGCCGCGACCGCCGCGAGCCGACAGGTCGCCGAAGCGCACCTCGTGCTGGCGACGCTCGAGGTGAAGAGCGAAGACCCCGGCGCGGCGCTCGAGCACCTGCGGCGCGCGCTCTACCTCGACCCGTCGCTCATCGTCGCGCACGCCACGCAGGCCACGCTGTTCGAGCGCCTGGGTCGCGCGAAGGAAGCGCGCCGGGCGCGCGCGAACGCCCTGCGTCACCTGCGGGCGCTGACGCCCGAGACGGTGCTGCGCGCGGCCACGCCGGTGACGGCGCGAGAGCTTCAAGCTTCTTTGGAGGTGTCATGACACGACTGCTGGTGTTGACCGTGCTGGCCATGTGGCCGGCGCTGGCCATAGCCGCGGGCGGCGAGGTGGTGGTGGTGCGGAGCTCGGAGCTCGCGCCCTACAAGGCCTGTGAAGAGGCCTTCACCAACGGGCTGGGGAGCCCCGTGAAGAGCGTGACGCTGGCTGACGCGAAGGGGGCCCTCGGCTCCGCGGCGTTGGTGTTCGCCATCGGTCAGGACGCCGCGAAGCTGGTGTTCGAGGCGAAGCCGGCAGGCCAGGTGCTGTACGCGCTGGTGCCCGCGCCCGAGAAGCTGGCGCCGAGCGAGACGGCGCGCGCGGTGCCGATGTTCGTCAGCCCGCAGCGCCAGCTGCAGGTGGTGCGCGAGCTGTTGCCCGCCGCCAAGCGCGTGGGCGTCATTCATGGGCCCACCGCCGACGCCCTGGTCGCCGAGTACGAGCGCGCCGCGAAGAGCACCGGCCACACGCTGGTGCCCACGCGCGCGAAGGACCGCACCAGCGTGGCCGCCGCGCTGCGCGAGCTCATCTCGAAGATCGACGTGCTGGTGCTGCTGCCTGACCCCGTCACGCTGGGCGTCGACACCTTCAAGTTCCTGCTGACGACGTCGCTGGAATCCAAGGTGCCGATGATCGGCTTCTCGCAGGGCCAGGCCCGCGCGGGCGCCGTGCTGGTGGTGGAAGCCGACTACGCCGAGATGGGTCGCGAGGCCGCCACCGCCGCCAAGCGCGCGCTGGCTGGTTCTGCGCCCGCGCCCGTAGCGCCCACGGGCTCGCTGTACGTGAACGGCAAGACGTTGCAGGTGCTGGGCGTGACCCTGCCCGGCGGCCTCAAGGCGCAGTGCAAGGAGATCTTCTGAACATGACGTCGGAGTCCCAAGAGACGCGCGGCGTGCGCTTCGGCCTGCGCTTCCGCATCACGCTGCTGCTGGGCCTCAGCTGCCTGGTGGTGGCGCTCTTCCTCGTCACCAGCTTCACCGTGCAGATGCGGCGCATCTTGACCGAGGAGCTGTTCGAGCGGGCGCGCGCCGTCAGCGTCGAGCTGTCGCACAACCTCGCGTTCCAGACCTTCCAGAAAGACGAGAAGGGCCTCGAAGAAGCGGCGCGCAACGTGGTCGCCAGCATCCCCGACGTGGCGTGGGTGGTGCTGCGCGACGCGCAGGGCAACCAGCTCGCTGAAGCCCGCGCCGAGTCGGTGCGCGGCCTCACCATTCCCGCGGGCGCGCGCGGCGAGCAACGCGAAGAGACCGAGCGCCGCGTGGGCGACGTCGAGGTGTTGGACCTCGTCGAGCCCATCTTCTACGGCGGCACCGCGGCGCACCCCGACGACTCGCCCGAGGCGCTGCTGGGCCTCGGCAACCCGGTCGTCGACACCACCCGCAAGCGCTACGGCTCGGTGCAGGTTGGCGTGCTGCGCGCGCGCGGCCAGCAGGCCATCTGGGCCATGACGACGTCGTCGCTGGGCCTGGGCCTCGGCGCGATGTTCGTGATGCTGGTCATCTCGTTCTACCTCGCGCGCTTCCTCACCAACCCGCTCGAGCGACTGTCGAACGCCGCCGCCGGCATCGCGCGCGGCGACTTGAAGCAGACCTTCGAGGTGCGCGGCGACGATGAGATCGCCGCGCTGGGCCGCTCGTTCTCGACCATGGCGAGCTCACTGCAAGGCATGTTGAGCGACCTGCAGGGCGCCGCCACCGAGGTGCAGCGAGAGGCGTCTGCGCTGCTGACCACCGCCACGCAGCAGGCGCACATGGCGTCGGGCCACGCGTCGGCCATCAGCGAGACGTCGACCACCGTGACGGAGATCGCCGAGACCTCGCGTCAGGCGACGTCGCACGCCGACACCGTCATCGGCATCACGCGCAAGTCTGAAGACCTGTCGAAGGAAGGCGAGCACGCGGTGCAGCAGAGCCTGTCGGCCATGAGCAGCCTCGGCGAGCAGGTGAAGGCCATCGCGCTGTCCATCACCGAGCTGTCCGAGCGCACGCTGCAGATCGGCGACATCATGGGCAGCGTGAAGGACCTCGCCGAGCAGTCGAACCTGCTCGCGCTCAACGCCAGCATCGAAGCGGCCAAGGCCGGCGAGCACGGCAAGGGCTTCGCGGTCGTCGCGCTCGAGATGCGCAACCTCGCCGAGCAGTCGAAGCTGGCCGCGGGCCAGGTGAAGGCCATCTTGTCGGAAGTGCAGAAGGGCACGCGGCAGGCGGTGTCGGCGACGGAAGAAGGCAGCAAGCGCGCGCTGTCGACCATCTCGTTGGCGGAAGGCGCGGGCCGGTCGATTCAGGGCCTCACCGAGGTGCTCAAGGAGTCGTCGCTGGCCGCGCGGCAGATTGCGGGCAACACGCGGCAGCAGACCATCGGCGTCGAGCAGATCGTCTCGGCGATGAACCAGCTCTCGACCTCGATGAACGAGTCGCTGGTGGGCACGCGGTCGATCGAAAAGGTGGCCTCGTCGTTGACGTTGCTCTCGAAGCGCCTGTCGGAGCTGACGAGCCGCTATGCGTAGTGAAGGAAGCAGATGAAGCGCTCAGTCCTCATCGTCGAAGACACCAACACCGTCGCCGCGCTCATTCAGGTCTACCTGATGGGCTGGCACGTCGAGTTTCGCGTGGCGAAGAACGGCCGCGAGGGCCTCGCGATGGCGCTGGAGCACACCCCCGACCTCGTGCTCTCTGACGTGCAGATGCCGGAGCTCGACGGCTTCGGGCTGTGCGCGGCGATGCGCAGCGACGCGAAGCTGGCGAAGGTGCCCGTGGTGCTGCTCACGTCGCTCAACGACGAAGCCTCGCGACAACAGGGCCAACTGGTGGGCGCGACAGCGTTCCTCACCAAGCCCGTCAGCAACAAGGCGCTGCGCGCGCAGGTCGCCAGCATCTTGAAGCTCGACCCCGAGCGGGGGACGCCGGTGTGAGTGACGGCGGCGTCGACTTCCAGCGGCTGTACGCGCGCCTGGAAGCGGCGGAGCGCGCGCTCGACGACACCGCTGCGGCGTCTGACGCGCGTCGCGAGGCGGTGCTGCGCATGCGCGCCGAGACGCTCGCGCGCGCTCGCGAAGAGGCCGCCGTCGACGCCGTCACCGTGATGGCCTTCCGCCTGGGCACGGCGCGCTACGGCGTGCCCTTCGAGGCGCTCGACCAGGTCGTGGAGTGCACCGGTTTGTGCCCGCTGCCCGGCGCGCCGCGCGCGGTGCTGGGCGCGCTCGCCACGCGCGGCGGCATCGTGCCGGTGCTGGACCTCGGCGTGCTGCTGGGCACCGCGGCCGCTGGCCTCGACGACCTGCAGTTGGTGCTGGTGGTGGTGGTGGGCGACGAGCGCTTCGGCCTCGCGGTCGAAGACACCGAAGGCGCGCTCGACCTCGAGCGTCGACAGCTCCGCGCACCGGGCCCGGGTCCGTTCACGGCGATGCACGCCGACGGGCTGCTGGTGCTCGACGTCGCCAACCTGACGGTGCCGACCTGACGCGATGAGCGACCCGCGCCAACAGATCTGGCCGCTCTTCGTGGCCGAGTCGCGAGAGCACCTGCAGCTCGCGGGTGAGAGCCTGCTCTCGCTCGAGCGGCCGGTGAACGCGCGCGCGCCGGGCGCGATGACGCTGCTCCAGCGCGCGCTGCACAGCCTCAAGGGCGGCGCTGGCAGCCTCGGCTTCGAGCACCTCGAGCGCCTCGCGCACACCGTCGAGAGCGCGCTCGCCCTGCACCCGCCGGAGCCGGTGTTGGCGCCCGACCTCGTTCAGCGCGTGCTGGAAGCGCTCGCACGGCTCGACGAGATGTTGAACCACGTCGAGGCCGGCGTCGGTGACACGCCACCGGCCGAGCTGGACGCGCTCATCGCCGCGCTCGGCGGCCAGCCCGCACCGCGGCCGCCTCCGAGCGCTGGCAGCGGCGACGACTCGCTCGTGCTGGAGCTGTGGCCCGTGTTCCGCGCCGACGTCACCGAGGCGCTGCAACAGCTCGCTGAGGCGCTGCGTCGCGCCGACTCGCGGCCGCCGCCGCAGTCGCTCGCGCGACTCACTGAGCTGGCCGACATCGTCGCGCACTCCGGCGCCACGCTGGGGCTGGACGACCTGAGCAACGAGGCCGGCGCGCTTCAGCGCGCGCTCGCCACCGAGGCGTGGGCCGCCGACACCGGCGCGCAGCTGCGGCGCCTCATCGAAGGCCTCGACCGGCGCGTCGCGGAGCTCGACGAGCGCGTCGAACAGGTCGCGCCGAGGCCCTCGGCCCCACCGCCGCTCCCTTCGCCCGTGCCACAGGCGCGCGGCGGCTACTTCACCGAGGCGCGCGAGCTGCTGACGCAGCTGGAAGCCGCGACCGCGCAGCTGCTGACGCCCGATGAAGACGTGCGCGCCGCCGCCCGCGAAGAGCTGCAGCGCCTCACGCACCGCCTCAAGGGCACCACCACCGCGGTGATGGACGGCGAGCTGCCGTCGCTCTCGCGCGAGCTGCACGAGACGGCGCGCGCGCTGGGCGCTGGCGGCGTGGAAGGCGCGATGACCTCCGCGCGCTTCGCGAAGCTGGTGGTGTCCTTCGGGCAGACGCTGGCGACGGCCGAGCGCGACGCGGCCACGCCAGCGCTGCCGCGACCCAGCAGCCCGACGCCGGTGCCGACCGCGCGCCTCGAGAACGACACCGTCATCCGCGTGGGGCGCAGCGCCGTCGAAGCGCTGACCGACGTGCTCGACCGCGCCGCCATGTCACGCGCCCGCCGCGAGACGCAGCTGCGTGCGCTGCTGGAGCTCCGCGCGCTGACGCAGGAAACGCTGCTGTGGGCCGAGCGCGCCGGCAGCGAGCTGCGCCTGCAGTCGGTGCAGGCCCCGCACCTCACCGGCGCGCGCGAGCGGCTGCGCACCTTGTCGCGCGGCATGAAGCAGGTCTCGGCGGAGCTGTGGCGCGACCTCGAATCGGAGCGCATTCAGGGCGCGCAGCTGAACGACACGCTGCGCGAGCTGCGCACCGTGCCGGCGCTGACGCTGGGCGAGCTGCTGCGCCGCACCGCGCGCGAGACGGCGGGCCGCGTCGGCAAGACTGTGCAGTTCGAGCTCGCGGGTGGCGAGGTACGGCTCGACCGGCGCATCGTCGACGCCGTGCGTGACCCGCTGCTGCACCTGCTGCGCAACGCCGTCGACCACGGCATCGAAGCGCCGCAGACGCGCCTCAAGCTGGGCAAGCCGGCCGACGGTCGCATCACGCTGTCGGTGCAACAGCACGGCGGCCGCGTGCACTTCACGCTCGAAGACGACGGCGCTGGCGTCGACCTCGACCGCATCCGCGCGCGGGCGTTGAGCCGCGGCCTCGTCGAGCCGCACGCGCTCGGCACGATGTCCGACGACGACGTGGCGCGCCTCATCTTCCTCCCCGGCTTCTCGACGGCCGAGCAGCTGACGGAGCTCTCGGGCCGCGGCGTGGGCCTCGACGTCGTCGAGTCGGCCGCCAAGCACCTGGGCGGCGCCGTCACGCTGCGCTTCGAGCCGGGCCGCGGGTCCACCTTCGAGCTGTCGCTGCCGCGCGCGCTCGGCGCGATGCTGGTCATCGTCGCGCAGGTAGGCGCCACCCGCCTCGCGCTGCCGACCGACGCCGTGCAGCGGCTGCTGCGGCTCTCGAAAGAGACGCTGGTGATGGTGGGCGCCCGCCCGATGGCGCGCGTCGGCGAAGCGCTGGTGCCCTTCATCCCGCTCTCGCGCGTCTTGACGCTGCCGGGCGCGCGGCTGCCCTTCGAAGGCGGCCGGCCCGTCGAGGCGCTGCTCGTGTCGGTCGCCGGCAGCACCGTGGCGCTCGGCGTCGATGAGTGTCTGCAGCAGCAGGAGGTCGTCGTGCATCCGCTCGGGAAGCACCTGCGCAGCGCGACGCACCTCGCGGGCGCAGCGCAGCTCAACGACGGCGCGGTGGTGCCCGTGCTGCAGCCCGGCGAGCTGCTGGCGCGCGCACTCGCCAGCACCACCAGCGAGAGCGCTGCGCCCGAACGCCCGGTGGTCCTGGTGGTCGACGATGCGCTGTCGACGCGCACTGCGGTGCGCAACGTGCTCGAGCTGGCGGGCTTCGAAGTGCTGTCAGCGTCGAACGGTGAAGAGGCGTGGGACCTGCTGCAGTCGCACCGCGTCGCGCTGCTGGTGACGGACCTCCAGATGCCCCGCCTCGACGGAATGGGACTGACGCGACGGTTGCGCGCCGACCCGCAGCTCGCTGAGGTGCCGGTGGTGGTGCTGACGGCGCAAGACTCCGCGGAAGACCGGGCCCTCGGGCTCGAGGCCGGCGCCGACGCGTACCTCGTGAAGCGTGAGATTGAGCGCGGCGCGCTGCTGGAGCACGTGCGCCAGCTCCTGGCGGTGGACGCATGATCCGCTGCCTCATCGTCGACGACTCGCCGACCTTCCGCGCCGTGCTGCGCGACATCCTCTCGGCTGACGAGCGCATCGAGGTGGTGGGCGAAGCCGGCGACGGCCAGGAGGCCATCGACCTCGCGCAGGCGCTCAAGCCCGACGTGATGACGCTCGACGTGCACATGCCGGGGCGCACCGGGTACGACGTCATCCGCGAGGTGATGAGCTCGTCGCGGCCGCTGCCGATTCTCGTCATCAGCGCCGCAGCCGACGACGCCACCGACCGCGTCACCTTCCAGGCGCTCAACCTCGGCGCGCTTGAAGTGTTGGGAAAGCCGCGCGCCGCCGAGCCGCACCGAGCGCAAGACGCCGACCGCCTCCGCACCGCGGTGCGCATGGTGGCGGGCATCAAGCCCATCACCCGCTTCCCTTCGCACACCGCGCCGCCGCCGCCGCCCGCGCCGGAGGTCGAGCGCGGTGAGCGCCCACCGGTGCAGTGCGTCGCGCTCGCGGCGTCCACCGGCGGCCCGGCGGCGCTTGAGGCCATCCTGCGCGAGCTGCCCGCTGACTTCCCCGCGCCCATCCTCGTGGTGCAGCACATCGCCGAGGGCTTCACGGCGGGCCTCGTGGCGTGGCTCGGGCAGGAAACGAAGCTGCGCGTGAAGGTGGCGGAGGCCGGCGAGGTGCTGTCGGCCGGCACCGTGTATTTCGCGCCCGACAACAAGCACCTCGTGACGTCGATGGGCCGCGTGCGCCTCGACGACGGGCCGCGCGTGCGCGGGTTCAAGCCGTCAGCGACGGTGCTCTTCTCTGCCGTCGCGCGCGACTACGGCGCTGCGGGCGTCGGCGTGGTGCTGACGGGCATGGGCGACGACGGCGTGCTGGGCCTCAAGCTGATGAAGGACCGCGGGGGTCAGGTGCTCGCGCAGGACGAAGGCTCGTCGGTGGTGTGGGGCATGCCGCGCGCGGCCATCGAGGCCAACGCCACGCACGCGGTGCTGCCGCTCCGCCAGTTCGCGGCGACGCTGAGACGCCTCAGCACCATCACCCGCGCGTCCGGTCGCAAGCCGCGGCTGCTGCTGGTCGACGACTCCGAGACCATCCTGATGTTGGAGCGCGCGCTCCTGAAGAACGACTTCGAGCTGTTCCTCGCGCGCAACGGACAAGAGGCCGTCGCCAGCAGCCGCACGCTGGAGCTCGACGCGGTGCTGATGGACTACAGCATGCCGGTGATGGACGGCGAGACGGCGCTGCGGCAGATGCGCACGCACGCACCGACAGCGAGCCTGCCGGTGGTCATCATCACTGGCGAGACCGACCCCGTGGTGCGGCGGCGCTGCACCGAGGCCGGCGCGTTGACCGTGGTGAGCAAGCCGTTCGACGAACGGGCGCTGCGTGCGGCCATCGCCCTGGCGCTGCGCACCGCGTAGCCGTCACAACGACGCGTCGCGCTCCACGAGCCAGCGCATGAAGACCGTGCGCACCGAGAGCGCGATGGCGATGAGCCCGAGGACGAGCGGCACCAGCGTCTTGCCGCGCTGAGGCGCCTTCCCTTCGTGCAGCACGCGCGCGCCAACCTCACCCTCGAGCATGCCGGTGAAAGCGTCGCCCGTGGCCTCGACACCGCGCGGCTTCAACGTGAGGCCCGGCGCGAGCTGCAGTCCGTCGCGCGCGCACCGCACCACGCGCACCCACTTCGGCGGGCTGGTCGCCGCGGCCACCGTGGCGCACTCGAGCTCCACCGGCGCCACGCGCGCGGCTTCGTTCAGCCCCATGACGCCGATGGCGAGAAAGACGAGCCCGCTGCCGAGCAACAGCAACAAGCCGAGGGCGCCGCCCCACCCGTTCTGCGCGCCCAACAATCGCGTGACGAGCTTCATCGCGGCAGCGGCCAGTAGACGCGCAGCCGCGTGCGGGCCGGGCAGCGCTCGAGCGAGACGGTCACGGTGTCGCCTTCACGCCGCAGCGGCAGCGGGCGCTCGCGGCCGGTGGTCAGGTCGGTCGCGGACGCGAAGGGCGTCGTCTTCACCGGCCCCAGGTGCACCACCAGCTCGGCCACCTCGGCGCGAGAACGACAGTGCAGCTCCACGCTGCCGTAGGCGCTGGCGTCGCGCGACTCGAGGCTCGCGGGCACCGCGCCTTCGATGCGCCACGTGGCGACGCCGTCTTTGGGAATCGCGATGCGCGCGGGGCACTTCACGTCGCGCTGACGCACGCCGCCCACCATCAGCTCGCGCACGGTGGCACCCGGCTCACCCTCGAGCACTTCCCAATACTTCTCGAGCCACGCGCGCGGGTGCGGCGTGAGGCGGCGCGTGGCCACCACGTCGAGCCGGCCCACCATCGCGCGCGAGGGCGCCAGCGAGACCTCGAGCTCGTTGCGCAGCAGCACGGCGTCGAAGTCGGCGCCGTCGCGCGCTCGCTCCACCGGCTGCCAGCTCAGGCCGTCACGCCGCACACGCACCAACGTACGAGCCGAGGCCTTGCGGTCGGTCTGGTACGGCGACCACGGGTGCATGGTAACGGTGACGTCATCGCCCTCGACGTCGAGCACGTTCAACGAAGGCCACAACCGCGGCGCTTCTTCGTAGTCGCCGCCGGCAAAGTCCTGCGTGACGCCGCAGCTGCCGGCGCTGGTGATGAGCACGTCGGCGTCGTCGGCGCGCAGCCCCTTCAACAACCGCGCGGTCGCGTAGTGCTTGTGACCGTGCAGCACGATGACGGGGCGGCCCAGCGTCTGCAGCGTGGTGAGCGCCGAGCCCGCACCGAGCGCCGTCATCGTCAGCTCTTCGCGGTCACCGTTGCTGACGAGCCACGGCAGCACGCGGTCGACCATCAACCGCTGCAGCGCGGGGCGACCGTGCGTGTCGATGGCGCCGGTGTCGGTGACCGGCGTGGGGATGAGGTGGTGGTGCAGCAGGAAGAGCAGCGGCCGCGTTGAGTCGCCGAGCTGTGAGGCCGCGTGCAGCAGATCTTCCTGGCGGATGACGCCGCCCGCCGACGCGATGCCGCCGGGGAGGTACGTCGAGTCGTAGGCGACCACGTCGACGGGGAACGCAGGCAGCTCGCCACGCTGCGCGAGGAAGGGCGTGTCGGCGCCGAAGACCTGCACGTCAGGTCGAGACGCGAAGCGCGCGCGCAGCGCGTCGAAGAGCGCCTCGGACCACGGGGCGAACACACCCGACGCGCGGCGGTCGTGGTTGCCGGGGAGAATGAGCGTGGGCTTGCGGCCACCGAGCGTCGACTCGATGGCGGCGTGCAAGCGCACGAAGCCTTCCAACCACGCGGCGCGCGGCTCGTTGGTGTCGAAGACGTCGCCGGTGAAGACGAGCGCGTCGACCTCGAGGCCACGCAGCGTGGCGAGCAGACCGGCGTAGATGCGCTCCTGCGACGGCGGGTGGCCGCCGAAGTGGAGGTCAGACAGATGGGCGAGGCGAGGCATCGGAGCGCGCGCACCCTAGCGCACGCCACCGACACGTCAGCGTCGCGTCACGC